>CBIHRE010000086.1:0-12845 GCA_966212385.1 uncultured Akkermansia sp.
GTTGCTGAGGAGCTGGGGCGCCGGCAGCCAGGCGGGCAGGCCGGAGGCGCCGTAGGCCGGCTGGTAGGGCGGGGGAGGCGCGAAGAAGGAATTAAGGTCGGAACGCTGGGTCCAGTTGGCGCCGTCGGAGGAGACGAAGACGCGGTGGTTGCCGCAGAGCAGCAGGTCGCCGACGTCGTCGCGGGCGAGGGTGGCGGTCGGCGCGCCGGGCCAGGAGCCCTGTTCACCCGAGGGGAAGCCGGTGGCGGGCGACCAGAGGCCGGCGGAGGAGTCGTAGGTGTAGAGATAGGGCGAGTGGTCGGGCTCGTTGCGGCCGGGGCGGAGCGATTGCGTGGTCTGCAAAAGCAGCGGATAGCCGATGCGCGGCAGGGCGAGGCCGGAGACGAGGGCGTCGTGCTCGGAGTTTTCGAGGCCGTCGTAAGGCAGCTCGGTGGTCGAGCCATCGACGAGCGAAAGCAGGCGGATCGAGGTGCGGACGTTGGGGTAGGACGTGACGGGGTTCAGCCCGCCGACGGAGACGCTGGAGGCGATCCAGAGCCCTTGGCCGTCGGCGGAGGGCTCCATCGCGCCGGCGTAGGTGCCGTAGGGCAGGGCTTGGAACTCGCTCCATCCGCCGGGCGACGCGGCTTGGAGGATCGGCGCGGACAAGGCCGCCGAGGAGGCTGCGCAAAAACGAGCCGCGAGACGGTAAAGACCGGATGTGAGACGCGAAAGCGGAAGCCGGGACATGAAAAACGCGCCGTGGACGCGGCGCGTGAAAATCTCCTAGGGGCCTCGGAGGGAGGCAAGGAGGCCGTGGGAATCTTCCACTAAAGGAGTATGTCCCCGCGCGAAGGAAAACGGTCAGACGCTCAGGGCTTTTCGCGGTCGGCGTCTTTGGCCGGGGCGCGGTTTTTCTTGGACATGACCAAACGCAGCACGACCAGCGTCAGCACGGCGGCTGCGAACACCGGCGCGAGGTGGTAGGGGCTGGTCAAGCGGTGCAACACTTCGCCGACGAAGTCCCAAGTCAGACCGCCATCATGGTCGCCGTCGTGCCCCGGATGGGCGAAAGCGGCGGCGGGCGAAAGGGCGGCGAAGACGACAAGGACGCGATTGGCGAGGGTGGGGAAGCGCATGGGTTTACGGGTATCGTTAAGCAGGGCTCGCGCCATCAGGAAATCGGCTCTTTTTCGCTCCTGTCGCATTGTGCGACAGCCTCGGCTATTTCCTTGCTCGATTTCTGCTTAATCGCGTCCGCCCTTTTATCCATGTCCGTTCCCCTGAGCCTTGATCTTTCCTCTTTGGCC
Organism: uncultured Akkermansia sp.; assembly: GCA_966212385.1. Lineage (GTDB taxonomy): Bacteria > Verrucomicrobiota > Verrucomicrobiia > Opitutales > Opitutaceae > IMCC26134_A. The sequence goes on from CBIHRE010000086.1 coordinate 1,290, forward strand.
GCCGCCTACGCCGCGGGCGCCACGCCTGTGCAAATCGTGCGCGAGGTTTTTGCCCGCATCGCCGCCCGCGGCGACGACCACGTCTGGATCAGCCTGCGTCCGGAGGCGGAGCTTTTGGCCGAGGCCGCCGCGCTGGAGAACCGGCGTGCGGCCGGCGAGGTGCTGCCGCTTTACGGGGTGCCCTTTGGCGTGAAGGACAACCTCGACGTGGCGGGCCTGGCCACCACCGCGGCCTGCCCCGCCTTTTCCTACAAGCCGTCCGCGGACGCCGAGGTCGTTCGCCGCCTGCGCGCGGCCGGCGCCTTGGTGATAGGAAAAACCAACCTCGATCAATTCGCCACCGGTCTCGTCGGCGAGCGCTCGCCCTACGGCGCGCCGAGCAGCGTTTTCGACGACGACTATATCTCCGGCGGCTCCAGCTCGGGCAGCGCGGTGGCGGTCGCCGCCGGGCTTGTTTCCTTCGCGCTCGGCACCGACACCGCGGGCTCGGGGCGGGTTCCTGCGGCGTTCAACAACCTCGTGGGATGGAAGCCCACCAAGGGCCTGCTCAGCACGCGCGGCCTCGTGCCCGCCTGCCGCTCGCTCGATTGCGTGAGCGTCTTCACGCTCGACTGCGCCGATGCCGCCACGATCGCCGCCGTGGTCTCGGGATTCGACGCCGCCGATCCTTATTCGCGCCCGACGCCTTCCTGCGCCGCGGGCGAGTTCCCGGCTTCCTTTCGTTTTGGTGTGCCGCGTCCCGATCAGCTCGAGTTTTTCGGCGACCAGGACGCCGCGCGGCTCTACGCCGAATCGGTGGAACGCCTGCGCGCGCTGGGCGGCGCAGCGATCGAGATCGACTTCGGCCCCTTCGTGGAAACCGCCGCGCTTCTCTATTCCGGGCCCTGGGTGGCGGAGCGGCTCGCCGCGATCACGCCCTTCGCGGAGCAGCATCCCGACGCGCTTCACCCTGTGACGGCCGCGATCATCGGCGGAGCGAAGCGCTTCGATGCCGTCGACACCTTCCGCGCGTTCTACCGGCTCGAGGAACTGCGCCGCGCCGCGTCGGCGGTCTGGGCCGGCATCGACGTGCTGCTGCTGCCGACCACGCCCACGATCTACACGCATGCCGACCTCGAGAAGGAGCCGGTGCTGCTCAACACCCGCCTCGGCACCTACACGAATTTCGTCAACCTGCTCGACCTCTCGGCCCTCGCCGTGCCCGCCGGCTTTCGCGCGGACGGCCTGCCGCTTGGCGTCACGCTCATGGCGCCGGCCTTTTCCGACGCGGCCTTGCTCGCGCTGGGCGCCCGCTTGCACGCGAAGCTGGGCGGCAAGCTCGGCGGCACCGAGACCCCGCTCGCGTCGACCCGCGGCGCGGCGGCCTCGTCATCAGGAACGCGTCCGGGGATGCCGTCGGCGTCCGGCTCCGTTCTTCTCGCCGTCGTGGGCGCGCACCTCAGCGGGCAGCCGCTCAACCGCCAGCTCACCTCGCGCGGCGCCACCCTGCAATTCACCACCCGGACGGCCGCCGACTACCGTCTTTACGCCTTGGCCAACACCACGCCGCCCAAGCCCGGTTTGGTGCGCTCGCCGGGTTTTGCGGGACAGGGCATCGAGGTGGAGGTTTGGCGCCTGGGCCCGGCCGCGTTTGGCGAATTCACCGCCGAGGTGCCGGCTCCGCTCGCCATTGGAAACCTCGTCCTCGCCGATGGCATGCGCGTAAAGGGATTCGTCTGCGAGCCGGCCGCCTTGGACTCCGGGGCCAAGGAGATCACCGACTTCGGCGGCTGGCGTTCCTACCTGGCGTCCTTGGCCTCGAACGGATAGCTTTTCCGCAAAACGGGGAGGCCCTTGGGGGGCGACAGGAAGCGATGTCGGAGGTGGAACGCGTTGACCACAACGCGTTGGCTTGTGGATTGGGCGCGGCTGCGCCGCGTCAGCGTCTTGAGGTCAAGCCGCTCCACCACCTGCGGTCGGGCGTTGTGACACCGATTCCAGTCACACTCCCTAGAGTTTGTCGCAATTCGCGACAGGCTGGCAGGCAAACTGCTATGGGGGCGGCTTCTACCCCATGCCCGCTTCCTTCCCGCCCTCTTTTGCCGAGCCCGGCCGATCGGGCTCCGCCGCCCCCTTTTCCGACGGAGATATCGAGGCCGCCGCCAAACAAGACGCGCTTGAGCGCATGGAGGAGCTACGTTCCTCGCTGCTGCGCGCCTTGGAAATCCTCCACGCCGTCCACGCCTTTTTCGAAATCAAACCCGGAGTCACCCGCGACGAGTTCGCCCGTTTCGTGCGGAGCGCGCTCGAACGTCTGCCGGAATTGCACGCGATCGAGTGGATTCCGCGCGTCGTCTCGTCGGCGCGGCGCAACTGGGAAAACAGGGCCGTCGCCGAGGGATTGGCGGACTTCCGCTTTCGTGATCGCGACGCCGCGGGCGCTTTGCAGCCGGCGGGCGAACGCGAGGAGTATTGGCCGGTGGCCTACGTCGAGCCGGCCGCGGAGAACCTGCCCGTGCTCGGCTTCGATCTTCGCTCCGATCCCTGTCGCCGCGAAGCCTTGGAACGGGCCGCGGAGAGCGGCCTGCCCACCGCCACTTCGCCGCTTCCGCTCGCGCAACTCGGGGAGCGACGTCTCGGGTTTCTCGTGGTGATGGCGGTTCGCGCGGGCGGGGCGGGGGAGGCCGGGGAGAGCGATGCGGGAGACGGGACGGGGGAGCCCGCCGCGTCCGTGGCCGCCCGGGCGCCCGTGCTCGGCTGGGTGCTCGCGGTGTTCCGCATCCAGAGTTTCGTGGAGCGGATTTTCGCTCCGCTGATCAGCCGCGGCTTGCGCGTCGAGATTCGGGACCTGCAGGACGAGACCACACCGCCCTTCGTCGCGGGCGAGGCTCAGGCGGCCGATGCCGCGCCAGCCTGGCGTTACGAACGCGACATGCCGCTCGCGGGCCGGATCTGGCGTTTCACGTTCACCCCGGGCCCGCGTTTCCGGGCCGCCGATCCGGATTGGCTGCGGCGGGCGGCGGAGATCCTTCAACGCACCAACGAGACGCTGGAGAGGCGCGTCGCCGAGCGCACCGCCGAACTCGCCGCCCGCGGCGCCGCGCTCGAGCGGGCCAACGCCGAGCTGCGCGCCGAGGCCGCGCGACGCGAGGCGGCGGAGTCCGCGCTCGCCCGCGCCGACGCCCAGCTCTCGCTCCTCACCGAGGCCGAGACCCGCCAGTGGGCGCTCGCGGGGCTGGTCGGCCGCAGCGCGCGCTTCGGGCAAATGCTGCGGGAGGTGCGCGCCGTGCAGGGCGCCGCCCGCACCACCGTGCTTCTCACCGGCGAGAGCGGGACGGGCAAGGAGCTCACCGCGCGCGCCATCCACTACGGAGGCGCGCAGGCGACCGCGCCTTTCGTGCGTGTCGATTGCGCCGCGTTGCCGCCCGACCAAGCGGAGGTTTTGCTCTTCGGCCAGGCGCGCGGCGGCGGCCCCGGCGCCGTCCCCGAGCGTCGCGGTTACTGCGAACTCGCGGAGGGCGGCACCCTGTTTTTCGACGAGATCGGCGACCTGCCGCCCGGCCTTCAGGCCCGCCTCCTGCGCGTGCTCGAGGATGGCGCCTATCTGCCGCTCGGGGCGCACGCGCCGCGCACGATGAACGCCCGCGTGATCGCCGCGACGCACGCCGACCTGCCCGCGCTCATCGCCGCCGGACGCTTCCGGCAGGACCTTTATTACCGGCTCATGCACTATCATATCGCCGTGCCCGCCTTGCGCGAACGGCTCGAGGACGTGCCGGCGCTGGCCCAGCATTTCGTGCGCATGATCTCGGCGGAATTGAAGCGCGCCGCGCCGCGCCTGCGCCCCGAAGCCCTGCAACGCCTCCTCGCCCACGCGTATCCGGGCAACGTCCGCGAACTCAAAAACACCCTCGAACGCGCCATCATTTACGCGGGTCGCGACGAGCTCGGCTCCGAGCACATCGTGTTCGCCCCGGGCGCGGGCGGCGGCTCGGCGTCACCGGTTGCGCTCGGCGACCATGCGACCCCGTCCTCGAATCCGGCCCCGACCGCCGGCGATCTGGGGCGCAAGTTTCTCTCCGACCTGCCGCTCAATCTCTCCGAGGCGGAGGACATTCTCATCGCCCGCGCCATCGCCGTCGCGGAGGGCAACATGTCTCGTGCGGCGCGTCTGTTGGGCATCAACCGCGCCAGCCTTTATCGTTGGCAGGATCGCCGCGCCGCCGCGGTGTTGTGACGCGCAGGCTGGGGTTTACTGCTGCATCAGGCGGACCGGCGGGTCCCCCCGCCCGTGGATCGATTTCCGGCGCGACGGGCGGAGACCCGCTCGTCCACCTGCTAAAGCCTGATCCGGAACCAGACCGCACCGCCGCCCGTATGGCTGCTTACTTTACTTTTCCACCCAACTCACTAAGGATTGAGCCATCATGAGTAGCTCGCCTGCCGTCGTCGCCGATCTTTCCCGTCTGTCAGCCGAGGATCGGGTGCGTTGGGCGGTTGCCGAGTTCGGGGATAAGCTCATCCTCACGACCAGCTTCGGGATTCAGTCGGCGGTGATGCTGCACCTCGCGTCGCGCGTGGCGCCGGAGATTCCTGTGGTGTTCATCGACACCGGTTATCTCTTCCCCGAGACCTACCGCTTCGCGGACGAGTTGACCAAGAAGCTCAAGTTGAACCTCAAGACCTACACCCCGCGCCGAAGCGCCGCCCAGCAGGAGGCGCTCGATGGCAAGCGTTGGGAGCAAGGCTTGGACGGTCTCAAGGCCTACAACTTCGAAAACAAGGTGGAGCCGATGGACCGCGCCGTGCGCGAACTCGGCGCCACCGCCTGGCTCGCCGGTTTGCGCCGCTCGCAGGCCAGCACCCGTGAGGGGCTCGGCTTCGTGCAGGTGCAAAACAAGATCACGAAGGTCCATCCCATCCTCGATTGGGACAACCGCACCGTGCACCGCTACCTCACCGAGCACGGGTTGCCCTATCATCCGCTTTGGGAAAACGGCTACGTCTCCGTCGGCGACTGGCATAGCAGCGCGCCTCTCCAGCCGGGCATGACCGAGGAGCAGACGCGCTTCGGCGGACTCAAGCGCGAGTGCGGTCTGCACGAGGTCAGCGGCCGAGGCGATTTCTCGATCTGAGCTGATGGCGATGTCGCCCGGTGGAACGCGTTGACCTCAACGCGTTCTGCGGCGGATCGGACAAAGCGCATTGAGGTCAATGCGCTCCACCCGCCTTGGCACGAGACTGCCCCGTGAAAAAGTTAAGCTCGCGTAAAGATGCCTGCTTTCGGGCGGGCGCTTTGTTTGCGTGCGTCCATGGACAAGTCCGCCCCAAGCCGCTCCGAGTCCCTCTCCTCCGGGACCTCTGCCCCCGGACGCGTGGCCATTCTGATGATCGACGACGACCGCAAGCTCTGCCGGCTCGTCTCCGACTATCTCTCCCCGCTCGGCTTCGACGTCACCGCCGAGCACGATGGCGCGGCCGGCGCGCTGAGGGCGGTCGAGCAGGGCGCGCCCTGGCAGGCGGTCATCCTCGACGTGATGCTGCCGGGGCTCGACGGCTTTGAGATTCTCCGACGCATCCGCCGGGTAAGCGAGATACCCGTGCTCATGCTCACCGCCCGAGGCGACGAGACCGACCGCATCGTCGGTCTCGAGGTGGGCGCGGACGATTACCTGCCCAAGACCTTTTCCTCGCGCGAACTGCTCGCCCGTCTTCGCGCCGTCCTGCGCCGCGCGCCGCGCGCCTCCGAGGGCGCCGCGTCGGGCAAGACGGCGGCGGCTCCGATTCTCGAGATCGTGGTCGGCCCGCTCCGGGTTCGTCCCGAGGCGCGTCTGGCGCTGCTCGGCGATCAGCCGCTCTCGCTGACGCCGGTCGAGTTCGACCTCCTCGCCAGCCTCGCCAAGGCGCAGGGTCGGGTGCGCAGCCGCGAGGCGCTGCTCGACGAGATTCGCGACCGGCATTACGACGTCTTCGACCGCTCGATCGACGTCCACATCTCCGCGCTTCGGCGCAAGCTCGGCGACGACGCCCGCCAGCCGCGCTTCATCCGCACCCTGCGTTCCGCCGGCTATATGCTGGTCGACCCCGCGTCTCCCCTCGGCTGATCCGACCCGCGCCCGCCATGCGTCTTCCCCTCGCGCTCAAAGTCTCGGCCTGGCTGCTGTTGAACCTGTTGCTGCTCGCCGGGGCCGGCGGCGCCTGGCTGCTCGCCTCGGGGGGCGGTTTCACCTGGAACGCGCTCATCGCCGGCCCGCTCGGCCGAAACGCCCAAGGCTTCGCCGAGGTGACCTTCGCCGACCTGCGCAACCTGCCGCGCCGCGCTTGGAACGAGGAGCTCGCGCGTCTCGCCGCGGAGCAGGGCGTGCGCATCGCGGTCTACGCCGAGGATTTCCGTCTGCTCGCCGGCGATGTTGGCGAAATGCCCGAGGTCTTTCGTGAACGATTGCAGCTCGGCCGTCGTCCGCCGCCACGCGAGACGCTCGACGGGCGGCCGGACGAGCCGCCCGCGCCCCTCCCGCCCGGTCCTCGGGAGAGCCGCCAGTTGCTGCGCGTCGGCGATCCGGCGGAGTATTGGTTCGGCGTCCGCCTTGGCGCCCCGGGCCGGCCGCGAGAGATCTTCGTCATTCGGTTTCCCGGGTTTTGGCGACTGGTCGACTTCCTCGATCTCGACATCGGCCTCGGACTCGCCGGCGCGGGCATCGTCGGCTCGATCCTGCTCTGGCTGCCCTTCGTGCTCGCGCATTCGCGCGCCCTCCGCCGGCTCGATCGGGCGACGGAGGCGATCGCCGGCGGGCGCTTTGATACGCGCGTGTCGGAGAAAGGGCGCGACGAACTCGCCGCGCTCGGCGCCTCGATCAACCGCATGACCGGCCGCCTGGAGCGCCTCGTCGACGGGCAAAAACGTTTCCTCGGCGACATCGCGCACGAGCTTGGTTCGCCGCTCGGTCGCATGCAGATGGGCGTCGGCATCCTCGAGGAGCGCGCGCCCGCCGAGCTCCAGTCCTCGGTGGCCGACGTGCGCGAGGAGGTCGCGCATATGTCGGACCTCGTGGCGGAGCTGTTGGCGTTCACGCGTGCCGGGCTTTTGCCGCGCGACGCGGCGCGAGTTCGCGTGGAACTCGCCCCGCTCGTTGCTCGCGTGCTCGCTCGTGAGGCGGCGAACGACGCCGTCACCGTGGAGGTGACGGCGGATCTGGCGGTGATGGGCGATTCCGACCTGCTCGCGCGCGCCGTCGGCAACCTCGTGCGCAACGCGATCCGACACGCCGGACGCGACGGCGGCATCGCTCTTCGTGCGCGGGGCGAAGGCGATCATGTCGAACTCGTGGTCGAAGACGCCGGCCCCGGCGTGCCGCCCGAGGCGCTGGCCCGTCTGGGCGAGCCCTTCTATCGCCCCGAGTCGGCGCGGGCGCGCGAGACTGGCGGGGCGGGCCTGGGGCTCGCGATCGTGCGCGCGGGCGTGGAGGCCTGCGGCGGCACGGTGAGTTTCGTCAATCGCGACCCGCGCGGCCTGCGGGTGACGCTGCGTCTCGCCGCGGCGGCGGGCGCTTAAGGATTGCCGGCGCCTTGCTCGGGGACCACTTCGGAGCGCGTGACGACCGAGTGGAAACGTCTCCTGGATTTCGCCGCTTCCGACGCGCGGCGTCCCTTCGCGCTGGCGACCTTGGTGGGACGCCAGGGTTCGAGCTATCGACTTCCGGGCGCCCGCTTGTTGATCGATTCCGAGGGGCGACATGCCGGCTGCTTGAGCGGCGGTTGTCTTGAGGAGGGCGTCGCGCAAGTCGGCTTGCGCGTGCTGCGCAGCGGCGCGGGCGAGCGGCTGCATCTCGACACGCGCCCGCATTTTGGCTGCCCAGGGCAATTGGATATTTTTGTCGAGGCGTTGGATGATCGGCTTTTGCCGGAAATTTCCCGAGCCATCGCATCGCGTAAGCGTCCTTGGCTTGCGACGCGCTTCACCGAGAGCGCCGATGGAGCGCCGCTTGGCACCCGTCTCTGTGAGACGCGCCCGCCCGCCGCTCCCGACGCCGAATGGTGCGATGAACTGGCTCCTTTGCCGCGGCTGATCGTGGTCAGCGGCACCAGCGACGCCGATCCGCTTTGCGAACTCGCCGCCTGGCTGGGCTGGGAGACCCGGCGCGTGGTGCACTCGGCCGAGGCGCAACGCGACCTAGTCGCGCCGAGCTCGGGCCGAATCGATGTCATCGAACCGGAGAAGCTGGCGCAGGCCTTGCCCGCCGACGAACGCACGGCCTGCGTGATCATGACGCACCACCTCGGCCGCGATCTCGCGTATCTTCGCGCCGCGCTCGCCGGCGCCTACCCTTATGTCGGGTTGCTTGGCTCGCGCCGCCGTCGCGAGACCTTGCTCGGGGAATTGGGCGAAACGGGCTTGTTGGAGGATCCCACGGTGTCGGAGCGCCTGCGGGCGCCGGTGGGGCTCGATCTCGGCGCGGAGGAGCCGCGCACCATCGCCTTGGCGATCGTGGCGGAGATTCAGGCGGCCTGGGGAGGCGGGGAAGGGCGGCCGCTGCGCGAGCACTTGGGGCCGCTGCATGCGAGACCGGTGTCGGCGGGCGCGAGCAGTCCGATTCGATGAACTGCGCCGCGATCATCCTCGCCGCGGGGGCGGCCCGGCGCTGGGGCGGCGGACCCAAGGCGTTGGCCGATTGGCGGGGCCTTCCCTTGATCGACCACGTGTGCTCCACGGCCCGCGCCACGGGCTGCGCACCGGTGTATCGTGTGCTCGGCGCCCACCGCGCCGAGATAGAGGCGGAGAGCCCGCCGGGGGGCGCCCGAACACGCACCATCTTCAACCCCGCCTGGGAGGAAGGCATCGGCTCTTCGCTGGCCTGTGCGGTGCGCGAATTGGCGGTCGATCCCGCCGCGACGGCGTGCGCGGGCGTGATCGTCCTGCTTTGTGACCAAGCCTTGGTCGATGAGGTCTTGTTGCGCGCGCTGTGGGCGGAGCATGAACGCAGCGGGCGCGGCATCGTGTTTTCCGACCACGGCGAGGGTGTCCTGGGGCCGCCGGCCTTTTTCGCGCGAGGGTATTGGGCAGACTTGGCCGGCCTGCGCGGCGACGAGGGGGCGAGGCGCGTGGCGCGGGGCTATCCGGACGAGGTGGCGAGCGTTGCCGCGCCCGACGCGCGCTGGGATTTCGACACGCCGGAGGACTATGCGCGGCTCTTGAGCAACCTTAAGAAAACCCAGGCGTCTTGAAACTCCGTGCGTCCGGCGCAGGCTGGACGCGCTTCGCTTTCTTCCTCCCGCCGCGTCATGCCCCTCTCCATCACCGTCAACGGCACCGCCCATCCGCTCCCCGACGATCTCGACCCGAGCACGCCCCTGCTCTGGGTGTTGCGCGACACCCTCGGCCTGCTCGGCACCAAATACGGCTGCGGCCAAGGTCTTTGCGGCGCGTGCACCGTGCATTTTAACGGACAGCCCATGCGCTCCTGCGTGCTTCCGGTGGCTGCCGCCGTCGCGGGGCCGATTACGACCATCGAGGGGCTCGATCCCGCGGGGGCTCATCCGGTGCAGAAGGCCTGGTGCGATCTCGACGTGCCGCAGTGCGGCTACTGCCAGGCGGGGCAAATCATGAGCGCCGCGGCGCTTCTCGCGAACAACCCCTCGCCGGACGACGCGGCGATCGACACGGCCATGGCGGGCAACCTCTGCCGCTGCGGCACCTACACCCGCATCCGCGCCGGCATCAAACAAGCCGCCGCCTCGCTGGCCGCCGGCGGAAAGGAGGCGGCCAAGTGAAACGCTCCGCTTCCAATCCCTCGGCTTCCGAATCGTCCGTGGATCCGCTCGGCCGTCGCCGTTTTCTCAAACTCTCCGGCATCGTCGGGGCCGGCTTGGTGCTCGGTTCCTACCTGCGTTTCACCGAAGACGCCTTTGCGGTGGAGCTGCGCGGCGGTTCGGAGCCCGCGCCGCAGGGTGCGAAACTGGGTGCCTTCGTGCGCATCGCCCCGGACGGGCGCGTATTCATCGCCGCCCACGTGCCCGAGATCGGGCAGGGGGTGCGCACCTCGCTGCCGATGATCGTGGCCGAGGAGCTCGATGTCGACTGGCGGAGCGTGACGGTCGAGCCCGTGCCGCTCGATCCGGCCTTCCGCGGGCAATTCGCGGGCGGCAGCAGCACCACGCCGAGCAATTTCACGCCGCTTCGTCGCGCCGGCGCCGCCGCGCGCGTGCTGCTGATCGCGGCCGCCGCGCAGACCTGGGGCGTGCCGGCGGGCGAATGCCGCGCCGAGTCGGGCGCGGTGATCCACGCCGCGAGCGGGCGTCGGGCCGCCTATGCCGAGCTCGTCGCGCTTGCCGCGACGCTGCCTGTCCCCGCGGCGGACTCCGTGCCGCTCAAGGACCCGAAGGACTACAAGATCATCGGACGCCGTATCGGCGGCGTGGACAATCCCGCCATCGTCACCGGCCGGCCGCTCTTCGGCATCGACCAGGCTCCGCCCGGCCTGCTCCACGCGGCCTACGTGAAGTGCCCGGTCTTCGGCGGGAAAGTCGTCTCGGCCGATCTCGATGCGGTGAAAAAGCTTCCCGGCGTGGTCGACGCTTTCGTCGTCGAAGGCACGCGCAATCTCAACGGCCTCATGCCCGGCGTGGCCATCGTCGCGAAGTCGACTTGGGCCGCCATCCAGGCGCGTCGCGAGCTCAAGGCGACCTGGGATGAGGGCCCGCGCGCAGGCGATAGTTGGGCGGACTTTGTCCGGCAGGCCGGCGCCCTGGCCGGACAGCCCGGCCAGCAGACGCCGCGAAACGACGGCGACGTCGCCAAGGTTTTCGCCGCTCCCGGCACCAAGACGGTCGAGGCGACCTATGTGTATCCGTTTATCGGGCACACGAATTTGGAGCCGCAGAATTGCACGGCCTGGTTTCGCGACGGCCTGCTCGAGGTCTGGGCGCCGAGTCAGAATCCCGGGGCCGGCCAGAAGATGATCGCCGACACGCTTGGCCTTTCTCCCGACAAGATCCGCGTGAACATCACCCGCATCGGCGGCGGCTTTGGCCGGCGTCTCGAGAGCGATTTCATGGTCGAGGCCGCCGCGATCGCGCTCAAGGTGGCCGCGCCGGTGAAGCTCACTTGGACGCGCGAGGAGGACATGCGGCACGATCACTACCGCCCGGGCGGTATTCACCACCTTCGCGGCGCGGTGGACGAAAAGGGCGCGCTCGCCGCGTGGCACGGGCATTTCGTGACCTTTGGCAACGCGCCCGGCCGCGCCGGCAGCGGCGCGGGCATGAGCGGCAACGAGTTTCCGGCGCACTATCTCGCCGACTACCGGCAGGAGCTCAGCGTCCTCGTGTGTGGCGTGCCCATGGGCTACTGGCGCGCCCCCGGCAGCTGCACGCTCGCCTGGGTGACGCAGTGCTTTTTCGACGAGTTGGCCCACGCCGCCGGCGCCGATCCGTTCCGGTTTCGCCTCATGCTGCTGGAGAACCCGCTCCAGCCGAAGCCGCCGCGCGGCGGCTTCGATCCGATTCGGATGCGCGGCGTCGACGAGCACGCCGCGGAACGCGCCGGCTGGGAGGGCCCGCCTTTGCCGCGCGGGAGAGGCC
>CBIHRE010000087.1:0-12768 GCA_966212385.1 uncultured Akkermansia sp.
GGGTTCTCGGTTGCGCGCCGCGCATCCGCCGTCCCCTGTCGTTCGAAGCTTCTCCGGCTCCCAATTCCCACCCATGCGCACCGCGATCATCGGCACCGGCATCGCCGGCCTCGGCACCGCCCATTTCCTGCATCGCGCCGGCGACGAGATCACCTGTTTCGGACCCGAGTCCTACGCGGGCGGCCACAGCAACACCGTCGAGGCGACGGAGCCCGGCACGGGGCGCGTCTGGCCCGTCGACACGGGCTTCATGGTGTTCAACCGCGTCACTTACCCGCTGCTCTGCCGGCTCTTCGACGAGCTCCAGGTGCCCGTGAAGCCGACCGACATGAGCTTCGCGGTAAAAGACGCGGACACGGGTCTCGAGTGGTGCGGCTCGTCGCTCAATCACCTCTTCGCGCAGCGCAAGAATCTCTTCAGCCCGCGTTTCATCCGGATGCTGCTCGCGGTGAATCGTTTCAACAAGGAGGCGGTCGAGGCTTTGGCCAACGACTCCGCCCTCGAGCACGAAAGCCTCGCCGACTACGTGCGCCGTCGCGGCTACGGGAAGGATTTCTGGGATCTCTACCTCGTGCCGATGAGCAGCGCGGTGTGGAGCACGCCGCCGGAGCAGATGATGGCGTTTCCGGCGGCGACCTTGCTGCGCTTTTTCCACAACCATGGCTTCCTCGGGCTGCACACCCAGCACCCGTGGTGGACGGTGGACGGCGGTTCGCGCGAATACGTGAAACGTCTCGTCGAACCCTTCGCCGACCGCATCCGCCTGGGCTGCGCGGTGACGCGCGTCGTGCGCCACGGGCCGGGCCGGGGCGTCACGCTGCTCACCGCCGACGGTCGCTCGCAGGTTTTCGATCGCGTGGTCGTCGCCGCGCATGGCGACCAGGCCCTGCGCCTCCTCGTGAATCCGACGCGCGACGAACAACGCCTGCTCGGCGCCTTCAAATACCAGGCCAACGTCGCCACGCTCCACACCGACGCGAGCGTCATGCCTCGCGAGCGACGCGCCTGGGCGAGCTGGGTGTATCAGGTTTCCCGTGACGAGATCGGGCGGATCGTCCCGGCCACCCACTACTGGATGAGCCGCCTGCAAGGCGTGGGCGAGCACGAGCAGTATTTTGTGTCGATCAACCGGCCCGAACAGATCGACCCCGCCAAGGTGATCAAGCGCCTCGACTACACGCACCCGCTCTTCGATCTCGCCGCGCGCTCCGCCCAGGCCGAGCTGCCCGCGCTCAACGCCGCCGCCCGCGGCGGGACCGAGACCTACTTCGCCGGAAGCTACTTCCGCTATGGGTTTCATGAGGACGCCTTCATGAGCGCGGTGCAGGTGAGCGAGCTCCTGCTCGGCCGCGACCCGTGGACGCCGCCGGGCGGCTCCGCCGTCGTTGCCCCCGAGCCCGCGCCCGAGGCAGCTTCGGAACCGGCCGCCTGAGCCGGCCCAAACGATCCGAGCGGCGGCTTGGACGAAGCGCGCGGGCCATCGCGCACGTCGCGCTCGCGAAGGCGGTGTCTCCCGGGTTTTTCCGGTAAGCGGGCCGAGGGCTTCCCGGTCTTTTGACGCGGAGGGGCGCCGTGGAGTGCGTTCCGGGTGAAAAAGCGGCTTGGATTCGAGGTGCGGGTCCTCCGAACATCGCCGCCCATGTCTTCATCTTTGAAAATCTGCTGTATCGGAGCCGGCTACGTCGGAGGCCCCACCATGTCGATGATCGCGCTGAAGGCGCCGGACATCCAGGTGACGGTGGTGGATCTGAACGAGCGGCGGATCGCGGCGTGGAATTCGGATATCTTGCCGGTCTACGAGCCGGGCTTGGACGAGGTGGTGCGCACCGCGCGCGGCCGGAATCTCTTTTTCTCCACCAACGTGAGGGGAGCGATCGCCGAGGCCGACATCGTGTTCGTCTCGGTGAACACGCCGACCAAAACCTACGGCGTGGGCGCGGGCCGCGCGGCGGACCTGCGTTACATCGAGTCGGTCGCCCGCACCATCGCCGAGGTGGCGACGACGCCGAAGATCATCGTGGAAAAGTCCACCATCCCGGTGCGCACCGCGAGCACGATCCAGGAGATCCTCGCCGCGCATCCCGGCACGCCGAAGTGCCAGGTGCTTTCCAACCCCGAGTTCCTCGCCGAAGGCACCGCGATCCCCGATCTCCAGCAGCCCGACCGCGTGTTGATCGGCGGCGAACGCACCCCCGAGGGCGAGGCCGCGATCGAGAAACTCGTCTCGGTCTACGCCCGCTGGGTGCCGCGCGAGCGCATCATCACGACCAACCTCTGGTCCTCCGAACTCTCCAAGCTCGTCGCCAACGCCTTCCTCGCGCAGCGCATCAGCTCGATCAACGCCATCTCCGCCCTCTGCGAGGCGACCGAGGCCGACGTCGACGAGGTGGCCAACGCGATCGGCAAGGATAGCCGCATCGGCCCGAAGTTCCTCAAGGCCTCCGTCGGCTTCGGCGGCTCCTGCTTCCAGAAAGACGTGCTCAACCTCGTCTACCTCTGCGAGCACTTCGGCCTGCCCGAGGTCGCCGCCTACTGGGAAGGCGTGATCAAGATCAACGACTGGCAGAAGCGCCGCTTCGCCGCGAAGATCGTGCGCAGCCTCTTCAACACCGTAGCCGACAAGCGCATCGCGGTGCTCGGCTTCGCCTTCAAGAAAGACACCAACGACACGCGCGAGACCGCGGCGATCAACGTCTGCCGCGACCTGCTCACCGAGCACGCCAACGTCGTGGTCTACGACCCGAAGGTCCCCGCCGACGAGATCATCTCCGACGTCTGCGGCAAAGGCGTGGCCGCCAGCCCGCGCCTCGCCGTGGCCAAGACCGCTTACGAGGCCTGCGCCGGCGCGCACGCCATCGCGATCGTGACCGAGTGGGACGAGTTCAAGACGCTCGACTACGAGAAGATCTTCGCCGGCATGCCCAAGCCCGCCTTCCTTTTCGACGGCCGCAACATCACCGACCTCGCCAAGCTCCGCCAGATCGGCTTCCGCGCCTGCGGCATCGGCAAGTAAAGCGACCGGACCGCGGGCCCCGCGCGCCGCTGTATCGATTCCTTCATTACGAGACCCCGCGGCCCGCGCCGCGGGGTCTTTCGTTTTCACGACGAGAGCTGACGGGGCATCTTCGCCGCTTTCGCTCTTTCGGTGGACGGGCGGGTTCCGCCGCCCGTCGTTTGCGCCCGTGGCCCGATCTCCGAGCGGCGGGCGCGGGACGCCCCCGCCCACCTTGAGCCGGCTCGGCGCCTGAAATTTGGCCGGAGCCCGGCCCGCTCCTCCCGCGCCTGTTTTAGGCGTCCGGATTTCATCGCCGCGGCCCCTGTCCGGACGCATCCGCGCGCAACTTTTTCGTGCACCTTTGGGGGCTTTCCCTCGCCCCGCAACCTGACCGGCGGACGCAAGCCCAAATAGAACGAAAAAAATCGGGGCCGATAAGCGGAACGATTTGACGGCCCTCCGGCGGAATTCCAATCCCTTGTGGCTTCTCGGGCCTGCAACCACTACCCATAGTGGTGAATGGCTTGTTAATAAGTTGCGGCAACTCGGGATTGCTCGCTCCTTTTTTGCCCGATTGTCACTCCCGAATCCGCCACCGCCGCTTCGTAGTTTCGCCCAAGAATCTTCGCCCAAAATCGCTCCTCGCCCCGCGAGTTTTTTCCCCTCTTCTCGCCCGCCCTCCCGCCACCGTCCCGCCCGCCTTTTCCACTCTTCGCTCTTCGCCCTCGTCATGCAGAAAACCTTCACCGTCGGTTCCAAGACCTTCACCCTCGACCAAGCCAAGGCCGAGGCCGCCTTCGCGGGCAAAAAAGTCATCAATGGTCACGAGACCATGTGCTTTAATCTGCTCCCGCTGAAGTATCAGTGGGCTTACGAGCTCTACCGCAAGATGAAGGCCAACCACTGGGAGCCCGAGGACATCCCCATGGGCAAGGACATCGAGCAGTGGCGCGACACCAAGCTCGTGAGCGACTCCGAGCGCTGGATCATCCGCATGGGCATCGGCTACTTCTCCGCCGCCGAGGGCATCGTCGGCGACAACATCCAGCACGTCACCCGCGAGCTCGTCACCGCCCCCGAGCTGAAGCTCGTCCTCGGCCGCCACGCCCACGAGGAGAACATCCACGCCGACTCGCTCCTCTACATGATCAGCTCCCTCGGCATCAACCCGCACGAGTGCGAGGCCATGTTCGAGGACGTTCCCACCATCGTCCGCAAAAACGAGTTCGTGGTGAAAAACTCCCGCTCGCTCCGCCGCGACATCGATCTCTCCAAGACCGAGAACAAGCAGCTCCTCGCGAAGAACATGTTCCTCTTCGGCCAGTGCATGGAGGGCACCCAGTTCTACGGCCTCTTCGGCATGATCCTCTCCCTTTACCGCCAGAACAAGTTCCGCGGCATCGGCGAGATGTTTCGCTACACCCTGCGCGACGAGAGCAACCACATCGAGGTCTTCCGCAACCTCCTCATGGACCTCGTCGAGGAGAACCCCGAGATCTGGACCCCCGAGTTCAAGGAAGAGCTGCGCAACACCATGCGCGAGGCCGTCCAGCTCGAGAAGGACTTCATCCGCGACTGCCTCCCGGTGAATGCCGTCGGCCTCGCGATCGAGGAGTTCGTCACCTACATCGACTACATCGCCGACCGCCGCCTCGAAGGCTGCGGCCTCGCGCCCCTCAACGGCTCGATCAAGAACCCGCTCCCTTGGCTCGCCGAGATGATGGACATCAAGAAGGAGCAAAACTTCTTCGAGGGCCGCGTCACCGAATACCAAAAGGCCTCCGCGCTCACCGACGGCGTCAAGGACGACGACCTCTGACCCACCCGTCCCAAAAGTGGCACGGGCGTCCCGCCCGTGTCCGTCCGTCGGGGCGTCTCGCCCCGACGTTCGTTAGCCCGCCGTCCGCCCGCTTTCCCCTGCCTCCCGCGGTCCCGCTCCCCCAGCCGGACCGCGTTCGTCTGAACGAATAGTCCCCCAAAGCTCAGCCAACCCCGCCCTCGTCTTCCTCCCTTAAAGCCACCACCCGCGCCGCCGGTTCGAGTCCCCTTCGCTCCCGGCTCCCCGCACCAAGCTCCTTGCTCTAATGAATCCCGTCCTCCAACAAGACCTCGCCCTCAAGAAGGCCACCCACACCCCCCGCGACCAAAAGCCCGCCTACGCGTGGCGCGACTGCATCCCCTCCGACACCGCCCTCCTCCCCGAGATCACCCTCCTCGCCCCCCTCGGCGAGACGAAGTTCGACCTCGGCGAGATCGCCGACTCCCTCGGCCAGGCCCTCGTCAACGTCCACCTCGCCCGCGGCGAGTCCGGCAACGTCTTCACCCCCGAGTCCAAGAGCTTCGTCGGCCGCATCGTCAAAGAGGTCGCCGCCACCCTCGCCATCGAGGCCCAGCGCACCTCCCCCGTCCGCCTCTCCCTCAACGACCTCTACCACCTCCTTGAACGCGTCCTCGTCGACGCCAAGGCCTACGACGTCGCCAAGAGCCTCCTCCTCAACCGCGGCCGCAAGCTCTCCACCGGCACCGGCGCCGCCACCTCCGTCCGCGTCATCCGCCGCAACAAGCAGGTCGTCCCCTACATCCCGCAAAAGGTCGAGGTCGCCATCCGCAAGGCCCTCCTCTCCCTCCAGCTCGATTCCCGCCCCGCCGTCGCCATCACCGAGGCCGTCACCACCCGCGTCCTCTCCTCCAAGCAGGCCTTCGTCCACATCGAGGAAGTCCAGGACATGGTCCAGGAAGAGCTCATGAAAGCCGGCCACTTCAAGGTCGCCGAGGCCTACATCCTCTACCGCGCCGCCCGCAACGAAGCCCGGGAAAACGTAGGGCCGTCGCTTGACGATGGCCGTTCCGACTCGCCCGCCGCCGCCGCGGCCGCCGCCGCCCAGCAGCCCTCCATGATCGTCGTCAAAAAAGCCGACGGCTCCACCGTCTTCTGGGACCGCCAGGATCTCCGCGCCCGCATCGAGTTCGCCTCCATCGGCCTCGAGCTCTGCCTCTCGCCCGAGCAAATCGAGGCCGAGCTCACCCGCTCCATCTACGACCAGATCGCGCAGAAGGACCTCGACCAGACCATCATCCTCAACTCGAAGACCCTCATCGAGAAGGACGCCGACTTCGCCAAGTTCGCCGGCCGCATCCAGCTCACCTACATCTACGAGGAAGTCCTCGGCTGGGACATCGTCCGCGACGGCATCGCCAAGCTGAAGCAGTTCCACGTCGCCGCCTTCAAGAAGGCCATCGACCACGGCATCTCCATCAAGCGCTACAGCCCCCGCCTCCGCGAATACGACCTCGACGCCCTCGCCGCCCGCCTCGACCCCACCGCCGACCTCGAGTTCGACTTCCTCGGCGTCCAGACTCTCTACGACCGCTACCTCATCATCGACAAGACGGTCAAACCCGCCCGCCGCCTCGAGACTCCCCAGTTCTTCTGGATGCGCGTCGCCATGGGCCTCTTCCTCGACGAAACCAAGGAGCGCGAAAACAAGGCCGTCTCCCTCTACGGCCTCTACAAGAGCCGCCGCTTCTGCTCCTCCACGCCGACCCTCTTCAACTCCGGCACCCTCCACAGCCAGCTCTCGTCCTGCTACCTCTACTACGTCGACGACAGCCTCGAAGGCATCATGTATCGCGGCATCGCCGAAAACGCCCAGCTCTCCAAGTGGGCCGGCGGCCTCGGCGGCTCCTGGACCGCCGTCCGCGGCACCGGCGCCTACATCGGCGGCACCAACGGCGAGTCCCAGGGCGTCATCCCGTTCCTGAAGCTCCACAACGACCAGCTCGTCGCCGTCAACCAGGGTGGCAAGCGCAAGGGCTCCGGCTGCGCCTACCTCGAGTCTTGGCACAACGACATCTTCGAGTTCCTCGAGCTCCGCAAGAACACCGGCGACGACCGCCGCCGCACCCACGACATGAACACGGCGAACTGGATTCCCGACCTGTTCATGAAGCGCATGGAGAACCGCCAGCACTGGACCCTCTTCCGCGCCAACGAGGTCAAGGACCTCCACGAACTCTACGGCAAGAAGTTCGAGGAAGCCTACGTCCGCTACGAAAAACTCGCCGAGGAAGGGAAGATCTTCGGCCAGAAGATCGAGGCCATCGAGCTCTGGAAAAAGATGCTCTCGATGCTCTTCGAGACCGGCCACCCCTGGATCACCTTCAAGGACCCCTGCAACCTCCGCTCCCCGCAGGACCACGCCGGCGTCATCCACTCGTCCAACCTCTGCACCGAGATCACCCTCAACACGAGCAACGACGAGACCGCCGTCTGCAACCTCGGCTCCGTCATCCTCGAGACCCACCTCCGCCCCGACGGCTCCCTCGACCTCGAGAAACTCCGCGAGACCATCCGCATCGCCGTCCGCGCCCTCGACAACGTCATCGACATCAACTTCTACCCCACCGTCGCGGCCAAGACCTCCAACCTCCGCCACCGCCCCATCGGCCTCGGCGTCATGGGCCTCGCCCACGCCCTCTACCTGAAAGGCATCCCCTTCGCCTCCCAGCCCGCCGTCGAGTTCAACGACGAGGCCATGGAAGCCATCGCCTACTACGCCTACGAAGCCTCCGCCGACCTCGCCGCCGAACGCGGCACCTACTCCAGCTACCAAGGCTCGAAGTGGTCGCGCGGCCTCCTCCCGCAGGACACCATCCAGCTCCTCGCCGACGAGCGCGGCCTCCCCGTCGACGTCCCCCTCGGCGGCAAGATGGATTGGTCGCCCGTGCGCGCCAAGATCGAGCTCCACGGCATGCGCAACAGCAACGTCCTCGCGATCGCCCCCACCGCCACGATCTCCAACATCACCGCGACCAGCGCCTGCATCGAGCCGCTCTACAAGAACATCTACGTCAAATCCAACCTCTCCGGCGAGTTCACCGTCCTGAACCCCTTCCTCGTGAAGGACCTCAAAGGCCGCGGCCTCTGGGACCAGCAGATGATCGACGACCTCAAGTATTTCGACGGCGAGCTGAAGGACATCGACCGCGTCCCCGAGGACTTGAAGCAACGCTACCTCACCGCTTTCGGCATCGACCCCAAGTGGGTGGTGGACGCCGCCGCGCGCCGCCAGAAGTGGATCGACCAGTCGCAATCGGTGAACCTCTGGCTGGCGACGCCCGACATGAAGAGCATGTCGCACATGTATCGCCACGCCTGGCGCTCCGGCCTCAAGACCACCTACTACCTCCGCAGCCTCGGCGCCTCCTCGATCGAGAAGGCCTCGGTGCAGGTGAAGAAGGAAGTCCGCGGCGTCGCCGGCGACGCCGGCCGCGCCGCCGCCGCCGCGGCTGCCGAGGTAGGCCGCCCGCTCGCGGGCGCTTCCGAAAAGAAAACCTACACCGAAGAGGAAAAACGCGTCTGCAGCATCGAAGCCATGAAGAACGGCGAAATCTGCGAAGCCTGCCAGTAATCTCCTTTACTAACCCCGGCTAAGCCGGGGTTTTTTATAGTATAGGTAAGGCCCTAATGAAAATGCTGAATAATTTTCTCCTTCCGCTCATAATAGTTTTGGTCGGCGCCCTGTTCACTTGGTGGATATCGAAGGAGCGTTACGAGGTCCGTTATGCTCTGTCCGAACGGATCCCCTCATCGTTCGATATTAGTCAGCAGGAGGCCATTCAGAGCTTGGAGATTAAGAATCTATCGTCAAAAGAGGTTGATGGGCTTCAGGTCGTCATACCCAGCAAGGTGGTTGCCTATAAGATCCTGAAAAATTCAGAAGTTGACCAAGTGAAGGAGTTTCGCACCGCCGAAAAAGTCGAATTTGTCTACGAAAGGCTAGCGGCAGATAGTGCTTTCCGTGTGATCTTGAAGAGCACCGGCGAGGGAGTTAGTGTCGATCAAATCTCTGTGCGCCATTCGAAAGGGAGTGGCGTTCCGGCTCTGTCTAAGGGCTCTGGGCTGCAATCGGCGTTCAGCTTAGTCAGCATGCTAAGCGCTATATTTTATGTAGGGCTTTGTATAAACGGAATAAGAACCTTGGCGATCGAGTCATTGGAGAATAGCGCTAGCTACAATAGTGAAAAGACACTAAAGCGTCGTTGCCCCTTCTATGTCTCGCAGGAAAAGTGGCTGGATATTAGGGAGAAGGCTATTGGACGGTATGCGAAGATCGATCGTTACTATGGTGACGTCGCACAACTAATCGAGAGCCCCCAATGTCGTTTTCTGGAGGGGGGGAAACCGGAATACCTTTCAAGCGACGAATGGGAGGCGATTCGGGTTAAGATTTCGGATAGTCTCTCTGCGAACCTAAGGTCGAAGATAATTTCGGCATACGATATCAATGAGCTCGAACGCCTGTTAAATCAGAAGCAGCCCGCAGCATTCATAGTTACGACATGGTCTGAGTTGATTCAGTTCGCAGAAAAACTCTATTTCGGAGTGCGTCGTCAAGTAAGGGATCGGGAAATTCCGAGTTCACTTGTTCGTAGCATGCCTAATGTAAATAAGGAAGCTTGGCTCGAATCTCAGGAGGAGCTGAGGAAAAGATACTTTTCATTTGTTCGTGCTGAGATCGAGAGTAGCTCACAACCTATGGATCGCCTTGAACAATTTGATATAACTGCTTTAGGTGTGGCGGAGCAAAAGTTGCTAAAGGATGCCGCTTATAGCTTGGCGATGCTTAAAATCAAAGCACTTTGGGCTAGTTATGGAGTTGACGTTGCAAAGCAGGGGAAGCCGTCGTGGATGACTGTAGCTGACTATGAGGATATTCTTTCTGCCTCACAATCTAAGGCTCAGTTTGAAAAGGACAAATTCCAGCAGGACAAGTTGCTAAAGGCATTGCGTTCTATTGCTGCCGGGCGCTCGCCGTATACAGAAGGTATTGATGACTCAACGAAAGCCGAGATTGTGGCGTTGTCGGAGCAGATAGTTGCGTCGCGGGAAAAGATTAAGACTGACGAAATGCTGATGCAAGGAGTAGCAGCACAAGTAAGCAAAGATAGGGCGCACGTCACTAGGCAGTTAGAGGTTTTGAATGATGTTTTTCGCGATCCCGATAGCGTGGACAGGGTAGAGGAGTATAACATTCCGTTTTCTGCCGGAAACTGGGCGATTATAAGAAGGGTCGCTTCGGTCATGAAGGAAGAGTCGAAAAAGCGGTAGGATTTGAGTTGTGATAAAATGGCGCTAGCAATTGAACCCTATTGGGCAGTTTAATGATATTACTTCTTACTGTAGGTGCATAGGCGATTGGTGGGGGACCAGGGCCGAGCGATATGTCGGGACTTGACTATGGGCACCTAGCGCAGGCGCATTTGCTTATTGGTATGCCTAGTTTAAGAGATGATTTATGTTTCGATCATGTATTTGAATATGCGCGCGCTTGTGTGGAGGTTGCGAGGTGTCTTTCCGTGCTTCATGCCGAGGGTCGCCACTCAATTGTTCTGCCCAGTCGCGGTGCATATCCGATTTACAAAACTGCAGATCACGTAAGGGAATATTTCGGCTCTCAGTATATACCGCATAAATGGATGGTTTTGCCGTTTACTGCGGATGCCTGCCAAGGTATCGCGACAGCGCAGGTGCGGGCTCATTGGTCAAACGTAGCGGTTGCCGAAAGCACAGGGATTGAGAATTCGTCATGGATTTTCAATCGAGAATTTAGGCGGTCGCTTGGTTATGAAAGCTCTCAGTGCCCGGGGCGACTTGGGCCTTTTGTTGTTATTGATACTGCTATCTCTGGTCGGGCTGCATGTGAGATAATCGACGCTCTTGAAATCGCGAGAGCTGACTATCATATGATTTTGGTTGTGGATAGCGGCGGAAGTCAAATTCGTCCGGAATTCCGCCGAAGATTGAGTGCAAGCTCATCTCGCGTAACTCAGATAGTTGTCCCACGCCTCTATACCGAAGACCGGGGATTGGCACTAATGGGTATGACTACGCTTTTGTATCCACGCTCAGGCGACAGGGACCATGTAGGCTCTTCTTGGATTACTCTTGAGCATGTTCCGACTCTGTATTGGGGCGTGGGTGCCGTTCCTGCGATGACGACGCTCACTCATTTCTACTCGTTTTTGCATGCTATGCACTTCTATGCTACGAAATTGGTTTTAAAGCAACAGTTTGGGGATGATAAGGAGGCGGTAGAGTATTTTCTGAAATCGCTGATTGCGAACGAGCATCTCGTGAGTGAAGAATCCACCCTCGCCTGCTGCCGTTCGATATTGGGGACCGATGAAATCGAGGTTACGTCATCAATGGCGGTCCGCATATGGTCTTAAGGCCGGCGGCGAGCCAAGGGAGCTGTGCTGTTTTTATTAAATTTCACGCTGAGGAGATAAAGGAATAGCAAATCAGCGACCTGATTCCTTCCGCCCTTCTTTGATTTTGGAGATGATTTACCCGGTGGCTTTGCGATGGCTCTGACGATAACAGCTCTGCTACTGTTTATACTGTTTGCGTTGATTTATTTTTGCCCAATTTTATCCCCATCTGCCAATTACTTATGCAATGAGCGAAAATATACTCTTGGGATTTGTCACGCTGCTCCTTGGCTGGCTCCTTGGTCGCTTGGGTGCGAGCGTGGAGAAATACTATGAGAGACGAGGGGAGCGAAATCGACTTATTTTCACCCTCATCCAGCTATACGAGGATATAGCAAAACGGCACATCTTGGATGACATGGTCCTCTCTTATGCCGGATCTAGTGCCGATCTGGCTGCTATTCGTAAGGATGCCCGTAAGGCGGTGCCCGATGAGGCAACGCAATCGCTAGATCATTTGCACGAGATGATACGCGCGACGTCGGACTATGACCCCTTTTTTGCGCAGGAAATTAACGCGACCTTACTGCCAGCTAGGATGCTTGATGAACGACTGCTCACGGTCTCAGTGGATAAGGAAGAATTCGAGGTTCTCCTACGTCTTTTAAGTCCTATGGACAGAGCAATGATGAAACGATTGGAGCAGCTATCAGTGGAACTGGCCTCGAGAAATGGATATTTTAATAAAAGGAAGATCCGGTCATTTTTTATTCACCGGCAAGCGACTCTAAAAGAAAGTATCGAATCTCAGCAGCGGCTTCGTGCAGAAATTAAATCTAAAAGATGACGACCCCAGCGAAGGCGTGAGGTAGCATGCGTGGCGGCCAAGCCAAAGGAGTCAGGTAACATGAGTGGCAGCTAAGGATGGAAGCCGTCCCGATAGTTGGGGCGTGGTATTCTTGGCGGCGCCATGAATTACACCGGGATCGATTACCATAAACGGTATTCGGTGGCCTGCGCGCTCGACGGGCAGGGCCGCCTCATTGCTGCTGGTTGACTCGCCATATTGCGCGTCCCAGAGGTAAAGGCATTAGCTATTCTCCATTATCAGAAAAAGTAGATCAAATATCCAAGGCCCAGGAAGAGTGGAGTTGTTACCCTCCTTCAAAACCTTAGATATTTCCTCCTTGGTGAGTATCTCATCAGGCTTGGTGTCCTTCAGTTTTGAGATAGCCCGCTGAAATGGGAACTCAGATATACTGCTAACACTCCTAGTTTCAACACTAGTGACGAACATTGCATTTAGCACCTGTAAATCATGACTGCTAAATGTCGTTGATCGTAGTTTCCTGTAGGTCATTGAGCCACTGCTACCTGAGCCTGAAAACGCTACCCCATTTGCAAGAAAACCGGCAACATCTTGAGCAGCTAACGAGGCAAGCGCCTTAGCTGTATCAGCAGATGGTGGCCGATTCTGCGAAGCCGCCGCCATAGCATTGGCATATGCAACATGGGCATTCGCAAGAGTCTGATTCCCCGCTTGTTTCGCATTCTCCGCC
>CBIHRE010000088.1:0-12711 GCA_966212385.1 uncultured Akkermansia sp.
ACCTCGACCGCGCCACCGCGAGCGTCACCTACAAACAAGACGGCGTCACCTACCGACGCACCGCCTTCGCGAGCCATCCGGCGGGCGTCATCATCTACCATTTCACCGCCGACAAGCCCGGCGCCTATTCCGGACGCCTCTGGCTCGCCCCGATGCAAAAGGCCCGCGTCGTCGCCGAGGCCGACCGCATCGACCTCGACGGACGTTTGGGCAAAGACGGACTTCGCTTCGCCGCCCGTCTCCGTTTGATCAATACCGGCGGGACCGTCCGCGTCGACCGATCTCCTCTTTCCGAGGGTGACAAGCCGCTCGCCGTCGTGCCCGACGCGCCCAAGTCGCCGCTCCCCGCCGACTCTCTTGTCTTTGCCAACTGCGACAGCTTCACCCTCGTCCTCTCCGCCGACACGGATTATTCGCCCGATCGCGCTCGTGGTTGGCGAGGCGAAGATCCCGCTCCCGTGGTGGCGCGTCGGGTCGACGCCGTCACCGTCCGATCGCTTTCGGCGCTTCACGCCGCGCATGTCGCCGACCACCAGTCGCTGTATCGACGCTTCTCTCTCGATGTCGGCAGCACCGTGCCCGCGCTCGCCGCCCGTCCCACCGACCGCCGTCTCCTCGCCTACACCCAGGACCACGCCGCGGACCCCGATCTTGAGGAACTCGTCGCCAACTACGGACGTTACCTCCTTATCGCGTGCTCCCGAACCGGCGGCCTCCCGGCCAATCTTCAAGGGCTTTGGAACAACTCCAACAACCCGCCCTGGCGCTCCGATTACCACTCGAACATCAACATCCAGATGAACTATTGGCCGGCCGAGCCCGCCAATCTCGCCGAGTCCCATCGCGTCTTCCTCGATTACGTCGTCAGCCAGATCCCTGTCTACCGCGAACGCACCCGCGAGGAGCCCCTGTTCGCCACCGCCAAACATGGCTGGACCGTGCGCACCGAAAACGGCGTCTTCGGTGGAGGCACCTGGAAGTGGAATCCTCCCGGCAGCGCCTGGTATGCGCTTCACTTTTGGGAGCATTACGCCTTCTCCCGCGACGAGGCTTATCTGCGCGGCGTCGCTTATCCCGTCATCAAGGAAGTCGTCGAGTTTTGGGAGGACTTCCTCGTCGCGCGCCCCGACGGAACGCTGGTGACCCCGCTTGGCTGGTCGCCCGAACACGGCCCCGAGGAGCACGGCGTCTCCTACGACCGGCAGATCGTGTATGATCTCTTCACCAACTATATCGAGGCCGCCGATATCCTCGGCGTGGATCGCGCCTACCGCGACCGTGTCGTCGATATGCGCTCGCGCCTGCTCGGCCCAAAGATCGGCAAGTGGGGCCAGCTTCAGGAGTGGGAGACCGATCGCGACGACCCCAAGGATCAACACCGCCACGTCTCGCATCTCTTCGCGCTGCACCCCGGACGTCAGATCACCGCTTCCGGAACCCCCGATCTCTTCCGAGCCGCCAAGGTATCTCTTTCCGCCCGCGGCGACGAGGGCACGGGCTGGAGCCGCGCCTGGAAGATCAACTTCTGGGCCCGCCTCCGTGACGGCGATCGCGCCTACGGTCTCCTTCGCAGTCTTCTCACTTATACCAACACCGGCGACATGGGCATGGGCAAAGGCGCCGGCCTGTATCCGAATCTCCTCGACGCGCATCCGCCTTTCCAAATCGACGGGAACTTCGGCGCCACCGCGGGCGTGTGCGAGATGCTCGTGCAGTCCCACGCCGATGCGATCGAGTTGTTACCCGCCTTGCCCTCCGCCTGGCCGGAGGGCTCCGTCACCGGCCTGCGCGCCCGCGGCGGCTTCACCTTGGATCTGAGCTGGAAGGCCGGCCGTCTGGAAAAGGTGGGCGTAACCAGCGCAGCCGGCGCGCGGTCCAAGCTGCGCTATGGCGACCGTGAGGTCCCGCTCGCGCTTGCCCGCGGTCAACGCGCCGAGTTTATGCCGGCCGACTTCGCCGCGCCAAAAGCGCGCTGAGCCCGCGCGGTTTGCTCGGGCTCGGGCTCCGCCTTGCCTTGCCCTGTCCGCGGGCTGCGAAGTCTCGGCCTCGCGCGCGTCACGCGGATGAAACGCGTCAGCAGCCGAACGCGCCCAGGTCCCACTCGGCCTGCCACTCGATCACCGGCACGCCGTGTCGGAAGCGGATCGGAAGCCAGACATAGCGGCCGTCGATCGCGTCGAAGGGACGCCAACGGTCCGCGATAAAAATGAAGGCGTCTTCCTTGCCCGGGACCGGCAGCACGTAGGTGGATTGCGCGTCGAAGGTGCTGGCGGTTTGCCAGTTGTCGCCGAGGCAGGGGTTGCCCAGTTCCTCCCAGGGACCCCAGATCGAATTGGCGACGGAGACTCGCGCTTGGTTTGGCGCCCAGCCCGTGCAGCCGGAGGTGATGAGGAAATAGCGCCCCGAGCGCTTGAAGAGGGCGGGCGCCTCGTTGAAGCCGCCGGGGAAGACACGCACATAGCGGCCGGCCGGCCGGAGATAGTCTTCCGTGAGCAACGAGATGTGCAGGGTGCCGTTGTCCTCCGAGGCGTAGACATGGTAGGCTTTGCCGTCGTCGTCCACGAAGAGCGTCATGTCGCGCGCCATCTGGCCTCCCGCGAAATCGCGCCGGTAGAGGATGTCTTTCGGGTAGTAGGGCACGGGGCCGCCCGGGAGCTCCAGCGCGGCCACGCGCGCCGCCTCCCAAGCGGACAAGGGACAGCGCGCCACGGCGGGGGCGTTGTCCGGCCAGACGCCGGCGTTGGGCCGCATGCTGCCCAGATAGCGGAAGGGCCCCGTCGGCGAATCGGCAACCGCCACGCCGCTGCGCGCTCCCGCATAACCGCCGCCTTTGGGCTCGAGGTGAAACCACATCACGAAGCGCCGTGTGGCGGCGTTGAAGACGACCTTGGGGCGTTCAAGGATGCAGCCCGCCTCGATCTCGTGCCCGGGCTCCTCCGAGACGCGCAAAGCGATGCCCTCGTCGCGCCAGTTCAAGAGATCGGCCGAGGCGTAGACATGCACGCCGACATGCGCGGCGTTGCCCGCTTCGCCCGCGATCTTGTGCTCGCCATACCAGTAGGTGACGCCGTCGTGGTGAAGAAACCCCGCGCCGTGCGCGTTGATCGGCCGGCCGGAGCTGTCGGGCCAGATTTCTCCGGGGCGGAAGGACCGGACTCGGGCAGGGGAGGGAAGAACGGCGGAAGGCATGTGTCGGATGGTCGCGGCGTGGAGTGGCGAGCTCCCGCTAAAAAGGCCCGATAAAGCCGGGGCGAGGCTTCGACGATTCGGATTTGCTTACCCATTTAAGCACCCTCCGTCGGCGCGTCGGCTGGGCATTATGCTAACAGGGTAAGCAAAGCGCGCTGTGGAGTGATCTTCCTCGCCGTGTCCGCCTGAGGGCCCGCTCCCCTCCAACCCCTTGTTCCGCCCCTGCCGGATCGCGCCGTCCATCCCCGACCGCGATTCTTCCTTATGTTTCAGATCCCATGCCCGTTCGTGTCATGCCTAGACCGCGGAGATCCTTGTTCGCCGGCGAGCTCGTCTACCGCGACTCGTATCGGGCACCGGGCGATCTGAACTTCGATTTTACCCTCCCGGCCGGCGAGGTTTCCGGCTACCGCCGACAGCTCGACTTGTGTCGAGCCCTCGCCGCCGTGGGGTTCAAAATCGGGACGCCGCGTTTGAGCGGGACCGGACCAGCCTGTGACCCGCGGAAGCGACGCACTCGTGAAGGCCGGCGACACGATCAAAATCTTCGGTCGCGAGGTCTGCGCCAATCCAGGATCCCGGTTAGGTCCGCCTTCTCCGAATAGGTTTCTATCGCGTCTATCCTTCCCGAAAAGTATTTCCATGATCCGCTCGCCCGCACGCCGCCTGCTCCCGCTCCTCGCCGCCACCGTTCTTTCACTGGCGGCGCAGGCGCGTGAAAACATCAACCTCAACCGCGAGTGGAAGTTTCTGCTTGGGGACGCGGCCGGCGCGGAGGCCCTTTCCTTCGATGCCGCGCGCTGGTCCGACGTCAACCTGCCGCACAGCTTCAGCTTGCCCTACTTCATGAGGCCCGAGTTTTACGTCGGCTACGGGTGGTATCGCAAGATGCTCGACGTGCCCGCCGGGTGGCAGGGCAAGCGGATTTCCTTGGAGTTCGAGGGCGCCTTCCAGGAGGCGGAGATTTTTGTGAACGGGCGCCGCATCGGCCGCCATCGAGGCGGTTACACGGGCTTTGGTTTCGATATCACCGAGGCTTTGCGCGCCGGCCCGAATCTGATCGCGGTGCGGCTCGACAACCGCTGGCAGGCCGATCTCGCGCCGCGCGCCGGCGACCACACCTTCTCCGGCGGACTTTACCGGGATGTGCGCCTCGTCCTCACCGATCCGCTCCATGTCGCCTGGTGCGGGACATTCGTTACGACCCCCACGCTCGCCGCGAAGGCCGGCGCGGAAAGCACGGTCAACATCAAGACCGAGCTCCGCAACGACTCCGCCGCCGACCTCGACGCCGTCCTGCGCACCGAGATCCTCGATCCCGCGGGCGCGGTCGTCGCCACCGTCTCCACCCGCATGAAGGCTGCGGCGGGCTCCGTCTCCACGGTCGACCAGACCACGCCCGCCATCGCCAGGCCCGCGCTCTGGCACCCGGACCATCCGCACCTCTATCGTGCGCGGACGACCGTCTACGCCGACCGCGGCCTGCTTCACCGCGCAAAGCCGGTCGACACCTACGAGACCACCTTCGGCTTTCGTTGGACCGAATGGAGCTCGGATCGTGGATTCTTCCTGAACGGCCGGCACCTCTATCTGCGCGGCGCCAACGTCCACCAAGACCAGGCCGGCTGGGGCGACGCCGTCACCAACGCCGCTTTCGAGCGCGACGTGCGCATGGTCAAGGAGGCCGGGTTCAATTTCATCCGCGGCTCCCATTACCCGAAGGATCCCGCCTTCGCTTCGGCCTGCGATCGTCTTGGGGTGCTCTGGCTTTCGGAGAACGTTTTCTGGGGCATAGGCGGCCACCACAGCGACGGCGGTTGGGGCGCGAGCGCCTATCCCGTCACGCCCGAAGACGAGCCCGCCTTCGAGGCGAGCGTTCTCGCGAGCCTGCGCGCTATGATCCGCGTCCATCGCAACAGCCCTTCGATCATGGCTTGGAGCATGAGCAACGAGCCTTTCTTCTCCGACGTGCCGATGTCGAAGGTTCGCGCCCTCTTGGCGAAGGAAGTCGCGCTGGCTCACGAGCTCGACCCGACCCGCCCGGCGGGCGTCGGCGGGGCGCAAAGGCCGCTCAACGCGGAGCGCATCGACCGCGTCGGCGATTTCGCGGCTTACAACGGCGACGGCGCTAGCCAGCCCGCCTTTCAAAATCCAGGCGTGCCGTCCTTGGTGTCCGAATACGGCAGCGTGATCGCCGAACGGCCGGGCGCTTTCAACCCGGGCTGGAACGAGTTCAAGGAGCAGGTCGTGAACGGGCGTCCGACGCAGTTTCCTTGGCGCGCCGGTGAGGCGATCTGGTGCATGTTCGACCACGGAAGCCACGCCGGACTCAACCTCGCCCGAATGGGCATCGTCGACTACTTCCGCGTGCCGAAACGCGCCTACTACTGGTATCGCGAAAACTATGCCGGAGTGCCCGCGCCCGCCTGGCCCGGCGAGGGCACTCCGGCGAAGATCGCCCTCTCCGCCGACAAGACCGGGCTCGCCGCGCCCGACGGCACCGACGACGCGCAGATCTTGATCGCGCTGCTCGACGCCGCGGGGAAACCCGTTTCCGCGGCCGTTCCGGTCACGCTCACCATCGTCTCGGGCCCGGGTGAATTTCCGACCGGCCCTTCGATCACCTTTTCGCCGCCGGGGAAAGGCGACGCGTCCGATATCGTCATCCGCGACGGGCAGGCCGCCATCGCTTTCCGTTCCTACCACGCCGGCCAGACGCTCATCCGGGCGAGTTCGCCGGGGCTCACCGACGCGACCTTGACGCTTCATACCGCGGGTTCGCCTGTCTTCGTTCCTGGTGTTACCGCCCTCGCTCCCGACCGCCCCTACGCCCGTTATGCGGCCAAGCCCCCGGCCGACGCGGGCTCCGGACGCGCGCCGAGCTCCGCCAGCGACGATGTGCTTGCTCTTAACCGGCCCACGCAAGCCTCCAGCTCGGCGTCCGGTTCCCCCTCGGCCCTCGCCAACGACGGCGATCTTACCACCGTTTGGCGCGCCGCCGCCGCGGCGGATCAGACTTTCGAGGTTTTTCTCGAGGTGGCCTACGACGTCGGGCGCATCGCCCTGGTTTTCCCGAGCGAGGCCGTGCATCGCTACCGTATCGAGGTCTCCGCCGACGGCGTGAGCTGGCGCACGGCCATCGATCAATTCGACACGACCAGCACGGCACGTCGTCGTATGCACGTCGGCGACTTCGGACGCGGCATCGTGCGTATACGCGTGCGTTTTGTCGTCCCCGCCGGCGATCCGGTGCCCGAGCTGGCCGAGATCCAAGTGGGCCCCCAAGCCTAGCCCAAGCTGCTGATCGGGCGCATGACTAGCAGGGGCAGCGGCAAGCATGGATCCACAATCTTCCTCCAAATCGTGAAGTGTCCATCGATGCGCGGACTGGCACGACCTCGGCGCCGGCGGCGGTCCGTGTGGTCCCGCCTCTCGATCGATGCGGACTGCTAGACCCTTTCTCCACAAATGTGGCATGGCATCTCGGCTCGTCCCGGTGTCCTTTGTGTGGTGAGGCGATGGAAATGAGGGCCGATTCCCCCGCCATTATGGCCCAAGGGTTTTTCCCTCATTTTTCATTGGAGCTATCTCCGGGTGCAACTGGGTAAGCAGTCGCATTCGTTGAGTGCCCATCGGGATTTTCCCATCTCGTTCGCTGTCTACCACCGCCCCAAGAGCCGGAGGACTGCCGATGCCTCGGTGGGCCCGTCTCTCCCGCGTTCCTCCAGCATTCCCCCAATGAAAAAACCTATGACGACCCAGTCGTTTTCCCAACCCTCGTCCGGTAATGCCGCCGGGTCCCCGCGCGGTTCGCGCCACCGTCGTTCCTCCCTCCGCCTCCAAGCCCTCATGCTTGGCGTCGCAGGCCTCGCGCCCCTCGCGCATGCCGCCAGCGGCACTTGGTCCGGCGCCGCCGACTCCGTCTGGTCCAACACCTCGAACTGGAGCGCCAGCCCCGTCCCCGGCACGGGTGACACCGCCACCTTCAACAGTGCGGGCAGTGGCAACACCACCCTTGATCTCGGTGCAGGCGTGACCGTCGGCACAGTCCTTTTCGATACCTCTTCGGCCGCGGCCTACACCATCGGGTCGAGCGCGGTCGGCAGCCAGACGCTGACCTTCGGCACCGTGAATGGCGGCATTACCGTGAATGCCACCGTTGCCAGCAACCAGCTCGTCAACGCGAACATCGCGCTCGCCACCACCGGAAACTACAATGCCACGAACAACAGCACGACGAACGCGCTGACGCTCGCCGGTGGCATCAGTGCTTCGAGCACCGGCGCCAAGACGCTCACGGTGACGGGTAATGGAAATACCACGATCTCCGGCGCTATCGCCAACGGCGCCGGCACCATGAACCTGACCAAGACCGGCACGGGCACGCTGACGATCTCCGGCACCAACACCTACACCGGCGGCACGCGCGCCAATGCGGGCACCACTATTCTTTCCGGAAGCCACACCCAGTCGGGAACCGCCGATTTTATTTCGGTCAACAATGTCGGTGCGCAGAACGCGGTGCTGAAGGTCGCCTCAGGCGCCGGAACCCAAGGTTATACCGATATCAACCTCGCTGAGGCGGCGAACGCGAGGGGCGCCATTTATCAGCAAGGCGGAACCTTTTCGGCGGCGGCTGGCATCGGTCTAAGAGTCGGTAGTGGCGCGACCAGCTATGGCTACTACAACCTTTCCAGCGGTTCGCTTTCGATTGGCGGAGCAAAGGACACCGCGATCGGCTATGGCAACGGCGCGACCGGCGTGATGGATGTCACGGGTGGTTCGGTGGCCGCGAGCTCATGGATTGTCCTAGGCCGAAACGGTGGCACCGCTTCCGGTCTTCTCAACGTCACCGGCGGTTCGGTCACCTCCAACACGAACAACATCGCCTTGAACTGGGGCGGCACCTCGGGCGCGCTTTCGATCCTCAAGGTCGGCGGCGGAGCCGGAGCGGCCGCCGTTACCGGTGTATCGAGCGCCACCAACTACCTCGATGTTTCGCAATCGAACGTGGCTGGCACGACGGGCGTTGTGAACGTGCTCCCCAATGGCACGTTGACGGTTGCCCAGGTGAGGGCGAGCAACGCCGGCTCGACGGCCCTGTTCAATTTTAACGGAGGCACGCTGAAAGCCACCGCGACCAATTTTGGCGCGGCTTTCATGACGAACGCCAATGTCGACGCCGTGACTGTCTACGGCGGCGGTGGCACGATCCACAACAACGGCACAAACATCACCATCTCCAACGTGCTCGGGGCTGCGAGCGGCAGCGGTGTCACCTCGATTTCCGTCACGGATGGCGGCAGCGGCTACATCGGCGCGCCGATGGTGAAGATCACCGGCGGCACAGGCAACACGGCGACCGGTTATGCGGTGATGGTGGACGACGGCACTGGCAACGGCACCTACAAGGTCGACCGCATCGTCATCACCAGCCCCGGCACCTACTCGGTTGCGCCAACGACGGTCACGCTTAATGGCGGAGGCGCAACGACGGGTGCCACGATCGGCGGCATCACCACCGGCACCAACACGGTTGGTGGCATGACCTTCACCGGTTCGGGCACGACCACGCTCTCAGGAGTCAACACCTACGGCGGAAATACCACGATTGACGCCGGCGGCACCTTGGCGCTCGCCTCGACGGGCAGCATCGCCAACAGCGCGAACATCATCGCCAACGGCACCTTCAATGTTTCCGCGGTTACCGGCTTCGCCATCGGTTCCAGCCAGACGCTCAAGGGTTCCGGCACCATCACGGGCGCGACCACCGTCAACGGCACGCTCGCCCCTGGCAACAGCCCCGGCCTGCTGACCTTCTCCGGCAACCTGAGCCTCGGTTCCTCCTCGACGTCGGTCTTCGAGATCAATGGCGCGGATACCGGTCGCGGCTCGACATACGATGCGATCAACGCCGGCGGCGCCTTGTCCTACGGCGGCACGATGAGCCTCGTCTTCGATGCTCCCATTACCGCCGGCAGCTTCGATCTCTTCCTCGGTGCGGGCGGCGGTGCGTTGAGCTCCACGTCCGGCACCTTCGGGAACGTTAGCGTCAGCGGCAGCTTCGCCCAGGCCTTCACCGCTCCCGCCGTGATCACCGGCAGCGGCTGGACGGCTTCCAGCGCGAACTGGATCTACGCTTTCGACAACGCCACCGGCGAACTCGCCATCACCAGCGCCGTCCCCGAGCCCTCGGCCTTCGCGGCCCTCGCCGGTCTCGTCGGTCTCGCCGCGGTCGGCGCCCGCCGCCGTCGCCGCTAAGCCGCGCGCTTCGCAAATTGTTGGGCTTGTTTTGGGCCGCGTCGACCTTCTGGTCGGCGCGGCCTTTTTGTCGTTGCTGGTCTGGTGACCAAGGAGCGGATGCCGACGACTGGTTTTGTCTTTTGGCTTTCTTATCAAGGCCGAGGCGCGTGCCCCGCTCGGTGTTCGACGGCTAGTTTGAAAAAAGAAAACGCCGCGCCCGGGGAGAGGCGCGGCGCGATGGTATCGAGAGGATCAGCGTGCGACGAGGCGCGGCGTCACGGGACGATGCCGAAGCGCCACTGTTGATTGTCGGCTCCGCCGTAGGGCCACTGGATAAGGGTTGCGCCGTCGGCGGTGCTACCGCTGCTCACGTCCATGGCCTTGCCGCTGTTCACGTTCAAGAGCTTGAATGCGCCGTCGCCCGCAGGCGTGATCGTCCACTTCTGGCAATTGTTGTTGTTCGAGGGCCAGATCTGGATGACCGCGCCGTTGCTGGTGGAGGCGCCTG
Organism: uncultured Akkermansia sp.; assembly: GCA_966212385.1. Lineage (GTDB taxonomy): Bacteria > Verrucomicrobiota > Verrucomicrobiia > Opitutales > Opitutaceae > IMCC26134_A. Next base: position 9,941 of record CBIHRE010000088.1, read on the forward strand.
AGACTTCGAGCAACTTGCCGCTCGCGACACCGGTCAATTTATATTGGCCGTTGCCGAGATGCACAAGGTCCCACTTCTGGTCGTTGCCGCCGTCCCAGCCCCACTGGATCGCATCGGTGCCGTCGGCAGTGCCACCGTTGACGAGATCGAGCACCTTGTTGCTCTTGCGGCTGACGAGGCGGTAGCGGCCGTCGGGAATGGTGCGACCGGTGTCGTTCCACAGGCCGATGTCGCCGAGGTGCAGGAAGCTGGCGTCGCCGTTGTTGGCGGTGACGTTCAGCCGGTAGTAGCGGTCGGCGATGGTGTTGGAGAGGTTATAGGTGTTCTGCTGCATCCGGATGGTCGCGAAGGCCTGGTTGCTCTGCGAGTCAAGGGTGGTCCAGTTGGCGCCGTCGTTGGAGCCGAGGAACTGCCAGTTTTTCGGGTCGCGAGCGGGGAGATTTACGCCTGAGCTATTGATCGTGTAGCGTTTGACCACTTGGGCGTTGTTCGCGCCGAAATCATACTGCAGCCAGCCGGTCGTCCCTTGGCGAAACCAGAGGGAGCCGGGGTTCTGGTCGAAGCCGTTCGCGGAATTCGAGGCGACCGAGTTTTCACTGTCGCTGGCCGTGCCGCCGAAGGCGAGGTTGACCATCGGCGAGGGAAGCAACGAGGCGTAGAATTGTGGCGAATTGCCGCTGATGCCGGCGGAGTTTTTGGCGCGCGCCACGTAATAGTAGGTGGTGCCGGCGACGACCGTCGCGTCGACATAGCTGGTCTTGTCGGCGGGCAGGTTGCTGGCGATGGCGGTGTAACCGGAGCCGGAGGCGGTGGAGCGGAGCAGATCGTAGGCGGTGGCGCCGAAGGACGGCAGCCAGCGCACGCTGACGGCTTTGCCGGAACCGGTGGCGAAGAGGGCGGCGGGAGCGGCCGGAGTCGTCACGAGGCCGCCGGTGCCGCCGGTGAAGGCGACGTTGGCGAAGGTGGCGGTGTTGGTCGCGGTGGAGCCGCTGGTCACGAACAGGCCGATATGGAGCGTGGCGGAGAGGTTCGCGTAGTATCCGCTGAGCCCGGCCGCCCAGCTGGTGCCGTCCGGCGAGGTGTAGGTGTTGAGCATGTCGCCCCGGCGTTCGATCTTGAGCCAATAGGGCATGCCGAGCGGATGACTGCGCGAGATGTCGTCCCGGTTGCTTCCACCCCAGACATCGGTCCAACCGCGCAAGTGGGATTCGAGCAGGTTGGTCGCGGCGGGCACGATCCCGACCCAGGCGCGCTTCGAGAAGGTGTTCGTCAGGGTGTCGCGGATCATCAATCCGGCCTTGGCTTGCCCGCTTGTATATTGGGCCGAGGTGACTTGGGCGACCATCGCGCAATCGCCGGTCATGGTCCGATAAACGAACTGGCAGTCGTCGGACGTATCCGTCCAAACATTACTTCCGAGACCGGTCACGGTCCACACGCCGTTGGCGTAGGAGGCGGCGCGTCCGGCGGTCTGGGTGCCGAGGGTGGTCAGGGTCAGGCCGCTCGAGGCCGGTGAAACCGCCGGGCGAACAACGGCCGCGGGCTGGGTGGCGGTGCTGAAGTCGGCGGTCTTGGCATACATGAAATTGCCGCCATCGACGGGCTGTTCCTCCATCTTCCGGTCGATCCAAGGGGTGGGGAGGTTCTTGCGATTCTTGTAGGCGTTTTGGATGAGATAGAGTGCGCCGCGATTGGCGGTGTAGGGCCCGGCCGCGTTCCCGTAATAGAGCCAGTCGATGGTGCCGAAGGGCACGAAGGGATTGTCCGATTCCAGGGTGTTGCGCGCGTAGTATTCGGCGCAGGCGAGGAGCCGGTTGTCCGATTCGGAGTAGAGGTCGATGCCTTGTTTCCAAGCCACCTCGGAGAGGAAGGCGGCGCTGATGAGGCCGCCGTAGAGGTGGCCTGCGTCGCGGCCGGTCTCGCCCATTTCGCCGGTGGCAAGGGTGTTGGTCAAGCCGGCGGCGGGGTTGGCGCGGTAGGCGTCAATGACGTGGTCGAATTTCGCGGTGTCGTCGCAGAAGGCGGCGATGGCGATGCCCGCGGCCTGGTAGATGTAACCCTTGTTCGCGGGGCCGGTGACGTAGCCGCCGGCGAGGGTTCTGGGCCAGTAGACATTCAGGAAATAGTTTTTGACCGTGGTCGTGTCGGCGGCGGTCCATCCGGGCCAGGTGCCGCGCAGGATACTGGCGCCGCCGGCGTAGGCCTGGGCGAAGTCGCCGATCGAAAGCGGGATCTCCTGGCCGGTGAAGCTCGTGTGCGTGGTGGCCCACGCGATGAGGAGGTCGCGGGCCTTTTGCGCATAGGCCTCGTTTCCGGTGAAATACCACATGCGTGCCAGGTTATACACGGCGGTCATGTCGTTCTTCCAATAGGTGAGATTGACGTCGGGGGTGCGGCCGACCTCCGCCCACGGACCGTTCGGAGCATAGGTGAGCTGGGATTTGCTATCTGCCGCGAGCGAGGCGTAACCGGACTTCCAAGGTTCTTGGTTTAGGCTCGCTTTGATGGTGTCGAGTTCCTCGCGGGTGGTCGGGATGCAGGGGTGGGTGTAGGCGTGGGCGAGGGGATATCCCATGGCCAGGAGGAGCAAAGATGCTCCGAGGGTGCGAACTGCGTTTATTCGTTTCATGTTTTTGGGTGGGGCAATTTCCCGGAATGTCTCCGGGCAAAGGGAAGCGGACGGCGTTCTCGCGTGCCGCCCGGGCACGGAAGAAGGCACGCCGTCTTTGGGGGGCGTATGCGCGTCGGCGGCTTGGCCTGGGTTCTGGACG
>CBIHRE010000089.1:0-12669 GCA_966212385.1 uncultured Akkermansia sp.
TTCGCGCGCACCAATAAAACAGGAGCCGTTGCGGCGGCCTATTCCGCACCGCGACCGCCCTTGACCCCGTTCGTCGCTCACCCACCGTCCGCCTACCATGTCCTCCCTGCCCACCCAATTCGACGGCGTCACCGTCCTCACCAAGGCCAACGTCTACTTCGACGGCAACGTCGTCTCCCACACCGTCCTCTTCGCCGACAAATCCAAGAAAACCCTCGGCCTCATCCGCCCCGGCTCCTACTTCTTCGGCACCGCCGCCGCCGAGCGCATGGAAATCGTCGCCGGCGAGTGCCGCGTCACCCTCAAGGACCAAACCGAGGTCAAGACCTACGGCGCCGGCACCTATTTCGACGTCGCCGCCAACTCCGGCTTCACCATCGAGGTCAAATCCGGCCTCTGCGAATACATCTGCTCCTTCCTGCCCTGATCGGCCGGGAAACTTCGCCCCGGGTCGCGCCATGCGTTCCTTCTTCGTGCTCCTCGGTCTTGGCGTCGTCCTGCTGACGATCGCCATCGTCGTCCGCAGCGGGAAACTCATGCGCGCCAACCCCGGCGAGCCGATGAACGCCGCCATGCGGCAAGCCCTCGCCGGCACCGCCTACCAGTGGCCCGAGGCCGACGCCGCGCTCCTCGCCCGGCGCTACCCCGGCGCGGAAGACACGCCCAATGGCGCCCGCTACCTCGTCCTCCAGCCCGGCGCCGGCGAGGCGACCCCGCAAAAAGGCCAGCAGGTCACCGTGAACTACACGGCCCGGCTCCTCGTCAACGACCAGAAGCTCGACGCCTCCGCCGACCACGGCGGCCCCTATAATTTCATCGTCGGCCAACCCAACATCCTTCCCGGCTGGAGCGAGGTCCTGCACCGGATGCGCAAAGGCGAACGCCGCGTCGTCATCCTCCCCTACTGGCTCGCCTACGGGGAAAAAAAGAGCCCCCGCGGCAACATCCCCGCCAAGGCCTCCGTCGTGCTCGAGGTCGAGCTCGTCGACTTCAAGTAAGAGCGGTCCGCTCCCTCGCCCGACGGGCCGTCTCCTCCTCGGGCAACACCGCCCCGCCTCGCAACTGGCGCCATAGCGCCGCTCCTCCCGCCAACACGTAGAGGTGGTAGGTCGCCACGCGCCAGATCAGCAAGGCCGGCCCCGTCAGCGCCGCCGGCGCGAAAAGCGGAAACACCGCCCCCGACAGCAACTCCACGCTCCCCCCGCCGCCCGGCGCGACCACGAGCAGCGAGACCAAAAACAGGCAGCCCTGCAGCAGCATGAGCGGCAAAACCGGCGCCTCCACGCCCAGCGCATGAAAGGTCAGCGGCAACACGCCGTAGCGGCAGCTCCACTGCACCGCCGCCACCGCCACCGCCGCCGCGAAACGCGTTTTCCCTAGCCGCCAGAAACGCGCGATGTTGCCCGCCGTCCGCCGCACCGCCCCCGCGAGCCGTTCCAGCCGCCCGCCCGCCCGCCGGCGGCGCCAGGCCCGCGCAACCAGTATCGCCGCCAGCGCCGCCGCCGCGCCGAAGCCCGCCAGCCAGGCCAGCGGATGCGCCGCCTCCCAAGCCGCGGCCAGCTTCTCGCCGAGTCCGCTCCGCACCAGCAGACCCGCCACCGCAACGGCCGCGAAGGGCCATAGCAGCGAAAAGAAAATCACGTCCGCCGCCACATCCGCCGCCACGATGGCCAGCGACGCCTCGGCGGGGATCCCCAGCCTCCGCGACAACGCCACGCGAACCGGGATGCCACCCACCCCGCCCGGCGTCGCAGCCAGCGCGAACTCCACCGACAGCGTCACACCCAGCGCCTCGCGCCAGCGTATCCGCCGCGCCACGACGGGCGCCAGCAGCCAGGTGCGCGTGCCGTTGCAAGCCCAGGCCAGCGCCACCATCGCCGGGACAAAAGCCAGCAGGCCCCATCGCGCCTCCGCCAACCGCGCCCAGGTGTCGCCGCGCACCGTGAAAAAGAACACCGCGGTGCCGACCGCCATCGCAAGCACGACCCCGCGCATCGCCGCCCGCATCCAAGCCGTCGGCAAAATCGCGCCCTCGCTCACGCCCAGCCGCCTCCGGGCGGCGTCACCCGTTCGGTGACAGATGCCGGCCTGCGCGCCCCGGCCAACTCGCGGTAGAGATCAGCCAGCCGTTCGTAGGTGCGCCACCAAGCAAAGTTCGCCTTCACCGCCGCATGCTGCGCCGTCCTCCGCTCCCGCGCCCCACCGGCCGCCAGCGCCTCCGCGACCGCCTCGCACCACGCCGCCTCGTCGGTCGCGCCAACCCGCGCGTTGCCCGCCAGCGGCAGCAAGGTGTCATCCATGCCGCTCCCGCGCGAAACCACCGCGGGCAAGCCGCAGGCCTGGGCCTCCAGCAGGCTCAGCCCGAAGGTCTCGCCCATGCCCGCATGGACAAAAACATCCGCCGCGGAGTAGCCCGCCGCCAGAGCCTCGCCCGAATGCAGATAGGGCCGCCAGTGCACCCGCGCACCCGGCTCCGCCGCCCAGCCCTGCACGCGTTCCCGCCATTCGCCGTCGCCGATCAGGACGAGATTGAGGCGCGTATCCGCCGCCCGCATGCGCGCGTGCACGCGCACCAGCCAATCGATGCGCTTTTCCCGCGCGAGGCGCCCCACGAAGAGCAGCGCCCGCGCATCCGCCGGCAGTCCCCACTCCGCGCGCATCCGCGCGGCCTCTTCCGGGGCCCGCGGATAAAAACGTCCGGTGTCGACCCCGAGCGGGATCAGGCGCGTATGCCGCACTCCCTTCGCGTGCCAAAGCGCTTCGAGCGGGGGCGTGGCGACGACGAGCGCGTCCATGCCCGAGTAGAGCCGACGTAGATACGCCGCGACCAGTCCCTCGAAACGCGCGCCGGCCCGCTCGCCGCAGAAACGGCCCACCGTGCGATGCCAGGCGCGCGGGTAGTCGGAGTGATAGAAACCCACGATCTTCGCCGGCAGCTCCCGCGCGATGCGTCGCCCGATCCACGCCGTCAGATACGGATCGCCGACCTCGATGACGTGCGGCCGGAAACGCGCGACGATCATCGCGATCGCCGCCCGGTCCCGCAGCACCCGGTAGCTCGCCGAGCCGATCAGGCGCGGCGATTTCACGGTGTGCACCTCGCTGTTCGCCCAGCGGTCCTCGCCATGCGCCGGCCCCGGCACGACCACGCAGTGCTCGATGTCCGGCACGGTCTCCAGAAAACGGCACTTGTCCTCGATGAAGCGCTTCACCCCGCCGCTGATCGGCGAGTGGAACTGCACAAGGTCGATGACGCGCAGCTTCTCCCCCGGGGCGGGCGGACGAAAAGAAGGAGGATGGGCGGACATGCGTTCGAGGAAGCGGTCGACTTCGACCACTCCGGCGAACGCACGGTTCCCCGCCAACTCGTTTCGGGCGAAGGCCGCCCGTTTTTACGGCCGGTGAAAAGGCCCCCGGTCTTCCATCAGCCCCGCCGCAGCGTGGTCACGCACTCGAGGTGGCGCGTTTGCGGGAAGAGGTCGAAGGGCTGCACCTCCGTCACCGCGTAGCCCGCCGCCGTGAAAGCGCGCAGGTCGCGCATCTGCGTGGCGGGGTCGCAGGAAACGTAGACGACCGAGCGAGGGCCGTATTCGAAGAGCTGCGACAAAAACGCCTCGTCGCAGCCCTTGCGCGGCGGGTCGATCACCATCGCGGTCTCCGCCGCAGGGAACTCCAGGCCGGCGAAAATCGCCGAGGCGTCGCCCGCGAGGAAGGTCGCGTTGGCGATGCCGTTGAGCTCCGCGTTCTGTTTCGCGAAGGCCACGCTGCTCTCGCTGATCTCCACGCCCGCCACGCGCTCGAACGCCCTTGCGCACACCAGCGCGAAAAGCCCGCTGCCGCAGTAGGCGTCGACGAGGAAACGCGCCCCGCTCGCCGCCGCCTTCGCCCGCACATAGGCCGTGAAGGCCGGCAGGATGAAGGGGTTGTTTTGAAAAAAGTCGCGCGCGAGGAAACGCAGCCGCAGCGGCGCCGCGTCCGGACGCTCGGGATCGGCCACCGTCTCCGTGATCACGGCGTCGTAGTCCGTCGTCACCTGGCCCGAGGCCTCGCGCAGGAGCAGCGTCGCGCCGCGCTCGTAGTCGCCCGCCGCCGCCTTCGCGCGCACGCGGCCGCGCGCCGCCGTCAGCTCGACGTTGATCGCGTCGGTCGCGATCGGGCAGCGCGGCACGTCGACGATGTCGAAACGCGTGCCCTGCCGCAGAAAGCCGATCGGCAGCTCCGCCGGATCGGAGCCCGGCCGCGGCGGATGAAAATGCGGCGTGATCTTCGAGCGGTAGCCAAACTGCTTCGGCGATCCGATCACCGGAGAAACCGGGAACTCGATCCCCGCCATGTATTTCAAAAGCTCCTCCACCTGGCGGCGCTTCCACTCGAGCTGCGCCGGATAGGCGAGATGCTGGTATTGGCAGCCGCCGCAGCGGCCGAAAAGCGGGCAGGGCGGCTCCGCGAGCCGGTCGGGCGAAGCCCGCAAAATCGCCACGAGGTCCGCCTCGGAGTAGTTCTTGTGGTTGCGAAAGATCCGCGCCCGCACCCGCTCGCCGGGCAGCGTGAAGGGCACCATCACCACCCAGCGCGCCGCCGGGTCCTCGGGATGCGCCACGCGCGCGAGGCCCACGCCGAGGTTGGTGAGCGTGGCGATCTCCAGCTCGAGCTCGGCGTGATAGGCGAAGGGATGGTCGTTGAAGGCTTTTTTCTTTCCCACGAAACACACGAAACACACGAAAGGCCCGGCGAAGAGGATTTTCTTTTCGTGTCCTTTCGTGTGTCTCGTGGGCCATGTCCTCGGTCGAGTTGATCTCCAGCCTCCAAAATCCGCGCGTGAAACAGCTCGTGAAGCTGCGCGACCGCCGCCCGCGCGACGAGGCGGGCGTGTTTCTGGTCGAGGGCTATCGCCAGATTCGCCGCGCCTTGGACAAAGGCATCCCCTTCACCGAACTCTACATCTGCCCCGAATGGTATCCCGGCGACCAAGGCAACGAGGCCGCGCTCATCGCCGACGCGCAGGCCGCGGGCGCGAAGGTTTTCCAGCTCACGAAAGACGCCTTCGCCAAGGTCGCCTACCGCGAGCGCCCGGACGGTCTCCTCGCCGTCGCCCCGCAGTGGCGCAAAACCCTCGCCGACCTCGACGCGCTCCTCGCCGCCAAGGCCGTTCAAAGTGGCACGGGCGTCCCGCCCGTGGGATCGGAAGCGGCGGGGCGTCCCGCCCCGTCGTCCATGGGCGGGACGCCCATGCCACCTCAAACGCGCGCGCCCTTCCTGCTCGTGGTCGAGGCCATCGAAAAGCCCGGCAACCTCGGCACCATCCTGCGCAGCGCCGACGCCGCCGGCACCGACGCGCTCATCGTCTGCGATCCGGTCACCGATCTTTTCAACCCCAACGTCGTCCGCGCCTCCACCGGCGTGCTGTTCTCCGTTCCGGTGATCATCGCCGGCAGCGAGGAGGTCCGCGAATGGCTCCGCGCCCGCCGCATCCGCGCCGTCGCCACCACGCCCTCCGCCACCGAGCTGCACACCGACACCGATCTGCGCGGCCCGCTCGCCATCGTCATGGGCAGCGAGCAATACGGCCTGAGCGACTACTGGCTGCGCGAGGCCGACGCCCGCGTGCGTATCCCCATGGCCGGCCAGGCCGATTCGCTCAACGTCGCCATGGCCACGATCATCACGCTCTTCGAGGCGGTCCGCCAACGGGGCTGAAAACGCGGGCGGCCCCGCTCGGTCGTTGAGCCGCGGCGGGGTTTATGCAGTCTCGGGGTATTCCCCCATGCGTCGGCTCGCCCTCATCGTCTTCGCCTTCACGCTCGGGGGCCCCGCCCGGGCGCAGGAAATCGCGCTTGAGCCGGACACCCGCGCCTGGCTCGCGGCGCACCCCGGCGTCGCCTTTTCCTACGATCCGAACTGGCAACCCTTCTCCTACCGCGACGAGGCCGGGCGCTTCCGCGGGCTCGACGCCGATGTGCTGCGCGCCCTCGAGCCGCGCCTCGGCCTGAAGTTCCACCCCGTCCCCGCCTCCGACTGGTCCGACGCCTACCACCGGGCGCTCGCGGGCGAGGCCCTCATGCTCACCGGCACGGCCCGCGCGCCGGAACGCGAGGCGGATTTTCTCTTCACCCGCCCCTATATCTCTTTTCCAACCGCGATCATCACCCGCGATGACCGCCCGGATTTCGACGACCCTTCGCTGCTCATCGGCATGCGCGTGGCGGGCGTGCGGGATTACGCGCCGACGCTCGCGCTCCGGCGGGACTTCCCGGAGATGCGGATCATCGATTGCGCGACGATCGGCGAGGCCCTGCGCTTCGTCGCGGGAGGCAAGGCCGACGCCGTGCTCTGCAACCTCGTCACCTCCGCCCACCTCATCCGCCAGCAGGGGCTGACCGGCCTGAAGGTCGCGGGCGTCGCCCCCTACACCTTTCAGCTTCGCATCGCGGTCCGCCGCGACCAACCGGAGCTCCATCAGGCGCTCGACGCGGCCATCGCCTCCCTCGGCCACCAGGAACGCCAAGAGCTCATTTCCCCCTACGTCCGGATGGAGACCGGAGCCGTCGTGAGCTGGCATCGCGCGATCCGTTGGCTCGTCTTCGCCTGCCTCGCCGCCGCCGCAATCATCGGCGCCATCGTCTGGCACAACCGCCGGCTGCGCCAGGAGCTGGCGGAACGCCGGCGCCTCCAGGCCGAGCTCGAGGCCTCGCACGACCGCCTCGCCCGCCTCAACGAGGAGAAATCCGGCCTCATGCGCATGGCCGCCCACGACCTGCGCAACCCGCTCTCCGCCCTCATGCTCTCGCTCGATCTGCTCCGGCTCGAGGGCCCGGCCGTTCGCGACGAGACCATTGAGCGCATGTCGCAACAAGCGGACCGCATGATGCACCTCCTCGCCAACCTGCTCGATGTGCAGGCGCTCGAGTCCGGGGCGCGCCGGCTCCAACCCGAACCCATCGCGATCGATCTCGCCCTGCCCGAAGCCTTGGCCGGGTTCGAAGCGGCCGCCCGGCGCAAAAACATCCGGCTCTCCTACTCCGCCGCCCAGCCCGGCCTGACTGCATACGCCGACCGCGCGGCGCTTCGCCAGATCGCCGACAACCTCGTTTCCAACGCCGTCAAATACTCCCCGCCCGGCGCCTCCGTCCACTGCTCCGCCGCCACGGCGCCCGAGCCCCGCTTCACCCGCCTCTGCGTGCGCGACGAAGGCCCCGGCGTGCGCGACGACGAGATTCCCCGCCTTTTCGAAAAATACACCTGCCTCAGCGCACGCCCCACCGCCGGCGAATCCTCCACCGGACTCGGGCTCTCCCGCGTGCAAGAGCTCGTCCAACGCCTGGGCGGCGGCGTGTGGTGCGCGCGCGACCCCGGTCGCGGCGCCGCGTGTTTCGGGGAGCTCCCCGCCGCCGCGGTCTCCCCTTCCGTTTCCCCATGAAAAAAGCCCTCTTCGTCGCCGGCGGCTGGGCCGGCCACCAACCCGACAAAATCGTCCGCCTCTTCGCCGCCGAGCTGGAGGCTCAAGGTCTGGCCCCGGAGATCGCCACGAGCCTCGAACCGCTTGCCGATCTTGAGCGGCTCAAGAGCTACGCGCTCATCTTTCCCTGCTGGACGATGGGCCGCCTCGCCGACGAGCAGGAAAAAGGGCTCTCCGCTGCCATTCGCTCCGGCGTGGGGCTGGCGGGCGTCCATGGCGGCATGGGCGACGCCTTTCGCGGCCACCTCGATTACGAATGGATGGTCGGGGGCCACTTCGTCGGCCACCCCCACGTCGGCGATTTCACCGTGCGCGTGGCCGACTCCGCGAATCCGATCACGGCCGGTCTGCCCGCCGAGTTCGCGTATCGTTCGGAGCAATACTACCTGCTCGTCGATCCGGGGGTGCGCATCCTCGCCGACACCGCCTACGCCCACGAAGGCCGGACCGTCACGATGCCCGTCGCGTGGACCAAGCGCTGGGGCGCGGGCCGCGTTTTCTACAACGCGCTCGGCCACGATCCGGAGGAGTTCACCCGTTTTCCCGAGGCCCGCCGCCTCACCGTGCAAGGCTGCCTCTGGGCCGCCGGGCTTCTCTGAACCTCGGTCGGGATCGGGCGCGGCGACGCATTTTGGCCGGGCGGCTCCGCGCCCCGGGCGAAAGCGCACCAAAATATCCCCGCAAAAAACCGCTTGCGCTCCGCCATGCCGGCCGGCTTTCTGACCCTCCTTTCAGATTTCGGGCTGTAGCGTAGCCTGGTAGCGCGCTTGCATGGGGTGCAAGAGGTCGTGAGTTCGAATCTCACCAGCCCGACCATTTCCCCTTAAACCACCGAGAGATCGGTGGTTTTTTCGTGTCCGAAATCCCCTTTCTGCCGAGTTATCTCACCAAATCGTCCGCCGTATAAAGCCGCCGGTCCGGCCCCGCGCTGCGTAGCTCGATTTTGTCCGCCGCCAGCGGATGCACCTGCCAGAGCGTGCCCCAGCGGTCGATCAGCTTCCCGTCGCGAATCGCCGGATGGTCCGCCGGCAGCGCCGCATCCCCAAGCGCCGCGGAGTCGGTAAGCGCGGGAACAAGGTCCTCGTTGAACCCGATGCCTCGGCGTCCGACAGCGCCGCCGCCCGCGTGCAAATAACCGACGACCAGATCGTTCAACGCCGCCAGATCCTCGGCCGGCGAACCGTCGGCCGCCAGAAGCCGTTCCCAAGCCAGAGCAGGACGGTCCGGATCGGCCTGGCGCGGAGGCAGCAAACGCGGCGGGGCGCCCGGCGCGAAAGCCTCGGACGGCGCGGTCGGTGGGTTTCCGAGCCCGTCCGTCTTCGTCGCCTGCGGCGAACGAGGCGTGGCCTCAGGGTGGCGGAAGCGCCACAGCGCCGCGCCTCCGAGCGCGAGCAGGAGAACGACGCAAGCGAAGACGCGGACGCGGCGGCTCGTCGGAGGCGGGCTCATACCGGCGGCCGATCGCCTTGAGATTTTAGGTGGACGGGCGGGTCCCTCCGCCCGTGGTTCGAAGCGCACCAAACGGGCGCAGGGACGCGCCCGTCCACTTCGGATTGAAAAAATTGGAATCGATTTCCCACTGCGCTCAGGCGTTCGCGTTCATGAAGCCGATCGGGGCGGCGCCGCCCGGCGTATAGAAATTGCCGATACGCGGCAACACGTCGGCCAGGCCGCCCGGCGGCACGCCGAGCCAGAGCGCGAGCTCCGCGAAGTATTCGTCGACCGACCAGCCGGGCAACGTGGCGCCGCGCGAGGTCACGACGCTCGGGCCGTTGAGCGCGAGGTCCGGATAGCTTCCGTAGACACGCCCGCCGTTCACCGCGCCGCCGAGCACGAAGGCGTTGCCGCCCCAGGCGTGGTCGGAGCCCGCGCCGTTGGAGGTGAGGGTGCGCGCGAAATCCGAGGCGGAGTAGAGCGTGACCTTGTCGCGCAGGCCGAGCTCGCCGAGCCCTTCCCAGTAGGCGGCGAGGCAGCGGTTCACGACGTCGACCATGCGGTCCATGCTGTTGATCACCTCGTCGTGGTGGTCCCAGCCGCCGTAGTTGAGGAAAAAGGTCTGTCGGCGCAGCCCGAGCTCCTGACGCGCCTTGATCGTGCGCAGCATCGCCTTGAACTGCTGGCCGAGCGTGCGCGCCGGATCGGTCGTCGCCGTAAGGCCCGCCGGATACGCGTAGCCGGCGTCTCCGGGAAATGTCGTCGAGAGCGTGGCGGCGTCGAAGGCGTCCTTGAACGCGGCGCTGGTCTCGATCGAGTCGCGCAGGTTCTGGGTGAAGGTGCGGTCGAGCAGGTTCTGGTATTCCTGCTGGAGCAGGTTGTCGATCGCCGCGGTGCGCGTGGCGGAACGGCTCGTGGCGCTGACGACGGGCGTGGCGTAGGGCGAATTGTAGTCGCTGGGCAGAGAGCTGCCGGTGCTGCTAATGTTGTAGTTAAAAACACTCGTCCCCGTCTGCCAGACGTTGTTGCCCGCGAGGGAAATATTCATCGACACGCGGGCGCTCGTGTTGCCGGCGTGGAGCAGATCGGCGGCGCGGCCGGCCCAGCCGATGGTGCGCGCCTCGGTCGCGACGGAGGTGTGCCACTGCTGCACCTGGTCCGAATGCGAGTAGAGCCCGCTGGGGCGCCGGCCGGTGGAGTTGTTGTAGGTTGTCTTGGTCAGACGCTCGGCGAGCGTGCCGACATTCGCGACGAAGGCCAAATCCCCCTGCCCGTAGAGCGAGGCCATGCCGGGGCGCGCGCCGTCATCGGCGCAACGAGGATGCACGCCGAAGCCGAAGGGATCGCTCGCATGGGCGGCGAGGCCGATGATCGAGGCGGCGGGCAGCGCGAGGCCGTCGGAGTTGGTCACGGCGTCATAGGTGCCGCCGCGCGTGACGACGTAGTTGTCGTAGGCCGAGCCGGCGCTCGGACCGGGCAGGAGGAGGTTGTAGGAATCCATGCCGCCAGCGAAGAAGAGGCACACGAGGGCGCGGTAGTCCTCGCCCGGCTCGAGCGTCTGCGCCACGGCGGAGTTGGCCATGCGCAGGTTGAGCAGGGTCGAGAGCAGGCCGAGCGAACCGACGGCGGCGCAACTGGCCTGGCCGAGAAAAGCGCGACGGGTGAGGGAGCGAGGCATGGGCTGGGTTTATTTGAGCACCGCGGCGTCGGTGGACATCGCCACGAGGTGCGCGGCGACGCGGAAACGCGCGCGGAGGCGGTTGTCGCGCTCGGCGGTGGTGATGCCGCTGGCGAAGGGATCGGAAAGACGACGCACCGCACGCGTGACGGCGCGGAAAGTCGCGGGGCTCATCGTGCCGGCGCAGAGCGCGCGATCGAGCGCGGCGACGAGCGCCTCCGGATCGGCGGTCGAAACCGGCGCCGTCGGGTCGCCGGCAGGCACGAGCGTGGCGAGGTCGGCGGCGATCCACGAGACCTCGTCGACGCGGGTGTTCCAGCGCGATTCATCGAAGTCCGGCGTGGCGGCGTCGTCGACCTGCGTCGTGGAGTTGAAACGCGTCGCCTCAGGGGAGCTGCTGGAGGCGGCGAGCGCGCTGGAGACGCGGTTCGGCCCGGTGATGGTCGTGACGCTGTTGATGATCTGGAGCTCGGGTGCGACCAGCCCCGCGTCGCCCGCCGGCCCGGGCGGTTGATAGAAGGGCGAGTAGAAGTTGAACACACTCGGCGCGCTCAGCGGACGTTGCAGAAAATCCGCGTCGATGCCGGAGAAGCCGCGGAAACGTCCGTCGGGCGAGCCGGCGATGCCGAGCGCGCGGGCGAGCGCGACGTAGCGCGTGTAGGGCTCGCGCACGAGACCGCGGTTCGGATCGGAGAGCAGCGCCGGATCGCGCGCCTCGGGATCGAGCAGGATGGCGCGGATCACGGCGCGCAAATCGCCGCGCACGCCGGAGCCGTTGTCGGCGAAAACGGCCGAGACGCGCGCGATGTAGGCCGGCGAGGGATTCGAGGTGACGAGCCGCTGGATGAGTTGCCGCCCGACGAAGGGACCGATGTTCGGGTGGTTGAAGAGATAATCGAGCGCCGCATCGAGATCGGCGTCTCCCGCCGCGCCGGTGTCGGGCGAACTGGCGACGCGGGCGGGGAGTTGCAGCGTCGGGCAACCGGGCAGCCAGATCGTCTTGGCCGCCACATCGTGCTCGACGTCCCACATGCGCATGGGGCGCCAGGGGACATTGTAGCTGTCGGAAAAGCGCGTGGTCGGGATCTCGGCGAGGTTGGTCGAGCTGGTGAACCGCGTGCCATAGCTGAGCCCGGTGAACACGCGCGCGAACACCGCGATCTGCGCGTCGCCGTAGGTCGGAATCGTCTGGCCCGCAGGGACGGCGAGGCCGTCGGGTCCGAGGTCGGCGCCATTGGAAAGCGTGCGGGAGCCATTGGGGTTGAGCCGCCAAAGGCCGATGGAGAAAAGCTGCATCACCTCGCGGGCGTAGTTCTCGTCAGGGAAGCGGTTGATCGAGGGGTTGGCCTTCCGGTTGCGCAACGCGCTGAGGTAAAGACCCATCCACGGATGGCGCGTCACCGCCTCGAGCAGATCGCGGTAGTTTCCAAACGCGTGGGTCAGCAGCGTGTCCTGGTAGCTCGTCATGCCACGCTGGTCGTCGGCGAGGGAGCTCATGCGATCCGAGATGACAAAAATCTGGCTGAGCGCGAAAGCCACGCGCTGACGAAGCGGATCCGAATCGGCGTCGGTGCGCATCGTCTGGCGCCACCAAGCCTCGAGCCGATGATCGCTGCCGACGACCGCGTCGTAGGTCGTGCCACCCAGCTCGGTCTGCCAGGCGTGCACGATGGGCAGGTGGAGATTGAGCGGACGCGTGAATTGCGCGTCGAGCCAGCCGGCGAAGCCGAGATCGCGCACGCGAGCGACCTCCGCCGGCGCCGGCCCGAAGGTGGCCTGCGCGAGGAAACGCGCCGCGTCCTTTTTCGCGACGCGCCCGTCGGCCGCGTCGGTGATCGTCAGCGTCGCGGTGACGGCCGAGCCGAGCGTGTAGCCCGCCCCGGCCAAGGCCGTGACCGTGATCGTCTCGTCGCCCTCGGTCAGCGCGTCGGCAAGGGGCGTCAGCGAAAAATACGCCTCGTCCGCGCCGAAGGGAATCGTGACCGAGAGAAAGGCCGGCGCGCCGTAATCGAGCCCCGCCGTCGCGGTGCCGCCGAGGGAAAGATTGACCGTGAGCGGATCGAGCCGGCCGCTGCGGCGCACCACGACCACGCCGGGATCG
>CBIHRE010000090.1:0-12660 GCA_966212385.1 uncultured Akkermansia sp.
CCTCGTTTCCTCTCCGCGAAACAAGCGCCACTTGCCGGCGTCCCGTTCGCGACTCCTTTTCCATGCCGACACTCGCCGTCATCGACCTCCTCAAGGGCGCCGACATCCTCATCTATCCGCTCGCGCTTTGCTCGCTCGTGCTTGTCTTCATCCTCTGCGAACGCGGCTGGGCTCTGCGTCGCTCGGCGATCATCCCCGACGATCTCGCCGACGCCATCGTCGCCGGCCAGCCGGTGACGGGCGGCGAGCACTCGGTGCTGGGCCGCATCGTGCGCTTTGCGCAATCGCATCCCGGCGACGCCGAGGGCGTGCGCGCCTTCGCGCGGCTCGAGGTGTCTCGCATGGAGCGCGGCCTGCCTTATCTCGATGTCATCTACGCCGGCGCGCCCCTCATCGGCCTGACGGGCACCGTATGGTCTTTGATCCGCGTGTTTTCGAGCATCACCGGCTCCACTGGGTTGCCCGATCCGGCGAAGTTCACCAGCGGCGTTTCGCTCGCGCTTTCCGCCACGGTGATCGGCCTCTGCATCGCTATCCCGGCCTTGATCGGCGGCGGCGTCCTGCAGCGCCGCGTCGATAAATTTGCCGCTCAGCTCGACGTGCTTCTTGCCCGCCTGCTCGCGGAGAAACCCAAGGCGTGAACCGAGCCGACCCGCTTCCGCAATGAACGGTCTCCAACCACGCCGCCGGCGCCGGCCCGAGCTCAATCTCGTGCCCTTGATCGACGTGCTCGTGATGCTCGTGTTCTTCGCCTTTGTGACGATGCAGTTTCGCTCGCCAGGCACGCTCAATATCACGCTGCCGCGCGTGGAGACGGCGGGCAAAAACGCCTTCGAGGGCACGATCATTCTCGGGATCGGCAAGGAAGGCGAACTCACTTTTGCCACCGACAAAACCGCGCCGCGCTCCGTCTCGCGTGAAGAGCTGGAAGGCTTGTTGATGCAGGTGCGCGACATGAATCGCGAGGTGCCCGTGCTGATCCGCGCCGACGAGACGACCGAGCTCAAGACGCTCGCCTTCGTCATGGATGCCTGCCGCAAGGCCGGGCTGAACAAGTTCAGCCTGCAGAGCCGTTAAAGCGGTCGAGCTCGAATCGACAAGGCTCGGCCGGGAAGCGCGAATCCTACTCCCGGGTTTCCATTCGCGTGCATTCGTGTTCATTCGCGGTTCCATGAAGAAGATCGTTCTCACCGGTTGCACCAAGGGGCTTGGTCGCGCGCTCGTCGACGAGTTCATCGCGCTCGGCCACACCGTCATCGGTTGCGGACGCAATCCCGAGGCCATCCTTGACCTGCGCTTCTCGGCTCCGGCGCCGAGCACCTTCGACGTGATCGACGTCGCCGAGGCAAAGAAAGTCGAGCTCTGGGCCGAGCGCATGCTCACGCAGCACGGCGCGCCCGACCTGGTGATCAACAACGCCGGTCTGCTCACCGATCCCGCTCCGCTCTGGCGGCAAAACGCGGCCAAGGTCTCGCAGCTTTTTCAGGTGAACCTCGCCGGCATCGTGCATGTCGTGCAGGGCTTCGCGCCCGCGATGATAGCGCGCGGTTCGGGCGTGATCGTGAATCTTTCCTCTGGCTGGGGGCGCTCCGTTTCCGGCGAATTCGCGCCCTACTGCGCGAGCAAATGGGGTGTCGAAGGTCTCACAAAGGCGCTGGCCGAGGAATTGCCCGACCCGCTGGCCGCCGTGCCGCTCAGCCCCGGCGTGATCGACACCGCGATGCTGCGCCAATGCTATGCGGACGGCGCGGGCGATTACGCAAAGCCCGCGGAGTGGGCGAAGGCGGCGGCACCGTTTCTTTTGAAGCTCGGCCGAAAGGACAATGGCAAGAGTCTGACCGTGCCCGGCTTTTGAACCCGATTTGACGCGTGCGCGCGCAGCTCCGGCTTGCCGCGGGTTCTTCTCGCCGGCAACTTGCGCGAATGCGAACCCCGTCCCGCTATTCGCGTTACCTCGCCGCTTTATTCGCCGTATCTGTTTCCGCCTGGGCCCTTGAGGTCGGCGACGAATGGAAGGATCCACCGGCGGAACTGGGGCGTCCCTTGGGCCGGATCGTGCTGGGCGAAAAGACGCTCTACCGCTGGACCGACTTGGAGGTGACGGTCGCCGGAGGGCGAATCGCCCAGATCCGTCGATTGGACGCGGCCTCCGTGGCGGCGGACAACGATGAGCGAGCCAAGGCCAACGCCGCCGAACGTGCTCGTCTCCTCGCCGAGCGCAAAGAGCGAACCCGGCATGAAACGGAACGCGCCGCGCGCGAGCTCGCCGAGCAGAGCGCAAGGGCTCGGGCGGCGGACGAAGCGGAAGCACGCGCCGCCCGCGAGGCCGAGGCACGCGCCGCGGCGCAAGAGGCGGAGGCGGCCCGCGAGAAGCGGGCGCACCTCGAAGCCGCGGCCCGTGAGCAGGCCGAAATAGAGAAGCGGAATCGCGAGCTTGCGGCTCGGGAAGCCAAGGATCGTGCCGAGCAACAAGCCAAGGCGCTGGAGGCCGCGCGGCGCGAGGAAGAGCGTCGCGCCGCCGAGTTGGCAAAAGCGGAGGCGAAAACCCGTGCGGAAGCGAAGGCCCGTGCGGCCGCCGAGGCGAAGGCGCGCGCCGCGCAGAAAGCGGCCGAAGTCGCTCCCTCGGCCTCGCCCGAGGCCAAGGAGGGCGGCATATCCTTGGTCAAAACGCCGAAGGATCCTTTGGCGAAGCTGGAGCGGGAGATCGGCTTTCTGGAGCTCGATCTCAACCGGGCCGAGCTCGGCACCGAGGCGCGCGACCGCGCGGAAGCCGCTCGCTTGCGTCTGCTCCTGAAGGAAAAGCGGGCACAGCTCAAGGCCGCTCGGAAGAAGTCCTGAGCCGGGCGTTTTTCCGTCCGCGTTGCTTGCGGTTGCCTTGCCTCCGGCGGGGGCATGGAGTGGCGGCATGGCCAAGCCGCTCCCGCTCGAAACCTTAAAAGCACAAGCCGATCTGCCGCAGACCTTGATGGGACGCGCGCTCGCGGCGACGCCGGTGATCATGACGGTCATCGCGACCTTGTTGGCGGGCTTGGCGTCGAGCGAGATGACGAAGGCCCAGTATCAGCGCGCCTACGGCGCCCAACTACAATCGCGTGCGGGCGACCAGTGGGCGTTTTTCCAAGCCAAGCGCCTGCGTGGCGAGATGCAGCGAAACACGCTCGAGGTTTTGGGCTCGACCGGCGCTCGCGAGGAGGCTCCGCCGCCACCGCCCGCGATCACCTTGTCTCCGGAACTCAAGGAAGGGCTCGAGGCTTTGCGCGCCGAGGCGGAGCCTGAGATTTTGAATCCGCTGCTTCTTTCCATCCGGGACAAAGACGTAGTAGATGCCTTGAAGGAGACCAAGGCGCGCGCCTCGCTCTACGACAAGCTCACCGATCCGAAAGTGAAGGAGTTGGCGGAGGCGCCCGTCGCCCGCCGGCTGGCCTTCAATGCGGCCCGTTACGATGAAGAGGCCAAGCTCACCTCGGATGTGGCGCGGCTCTACGAGCTCCAGGTGGCGAAGGCGAACGCGCAGGCCGAGCGTCATCATCTGCGCAGCCAGCGCTTTTTCTTCGGCATGCTTGCCGCTCAGGCCGCGGTGATCGTAGCGACTTTTGCGCTCGCGGCGCGGAAGCGCAATCTGCTGTGGGGCGTCGCGGCCGGCGCGGGTGTAATCGCGGTGGCTTTCGCGATCTACGTCTACCTCTACGTCTGAGCGTCGCGTTCGGGAGGGCGCGGGTGCCGGGCAAGGCTCGAAACGTGTCAGTGCCCGGCGGCGGCTTGTTGGGCGCGGGCTTTTTTCTCCGCTTCGCGCCGCTCGGTCCAGGTGGGAAGCGCGAGAAACTCGGCGGCTTCACGCAGCGCGTTTGCCTCTTCGGCCGCAGCGGTTTTCGCGGCTTCTTGCAGGAAAGGGATCGCGGCTCGTTCGCCGAGGTTGATCAATCCGTCGCGCGCCGCGGAGCGGATGTCCGGGTTTTGGTGTTTCAGGTAGCGGGCGAGGGCGGGGACCGAAGCCGCGTCATAGGTGGCGGCCAGGTCCGAAATCGCCTCGAGGGCGGCTTCGCCGGAGAGCAAGGGCGCCGCGGCGGCTCCCGGTTCGGCGCCGGGGGGCGCCGAGGTGTCGGACCCGACGCCCGTGGTGCTCGGCGCGGATTGGATCGAGGCGGCCGAGACGGAGGTTTTGGGTGCTTGGGAGGCGGAAGGCGGAGGCGCTTCGGAGCGGGATTCCCGCGTCAGCCAAAAGAGCACGCCCGCGCCGGCGCCCAGGACAAGCGCCAGCAGAACGGGCCAAAGGCGAGAGCTTCCGCGATTGATGCTCATTCCTCGGTGACGATATGGAGGGCGGTGACGTGGTGCAGCCCGTAGGTGAGGGCACCCTCGACGATGTAGACTTCTCCCCCGAGCTGGCCGCCGACATGGACGCCGCCGGTGGGCGCGAGAGCTACGCGAGTGGGGACGGGAACGGAGCCGGAGGCGCTGCCGAGCGACACGGGCTTGTAGACGATGCGAATCTCGCCGAGGCCCGAGAGATCCATGGGCGTGAGCGGGGTGTCAAAGGTGCCGGAGAAGGAGAAGCGCTTGTGGTCGTTGCCGGAAGTGAGCTGTTCGCCGACCGAACGAATGCGCGCCGAGCTGATCAGGAAATCCGGACCAAAATCGAGAATCGGCGTCTCGGCGCCGTCCAAGGCGTATTCGGGCTGGCCGGCTTTGACCGCGAAAACGTGGCGATCAAGACCATAGACCTCGTCGGTTGTGCAGCGGACCACGAGGCTCCAGCCCTTGAGGGGCGGCATGATTTTGCCTTCGTCGATCAGGTTTTGAAGGAAGTCCCGGGCGGTGACGCGGACGGTTTGGAAAGTCGTGGTGAGCTCGTGGCCGCCGCTGATCGGCTTGATCGTCGGATTGGTGTCGCGGGTGAGCGTGAGCGCGACGATGAAGGGGGCTTGAAGATCGGCGACGAGGGCCGCGGAGGCGGAGGAAGCGAGCGCCAAGGGCGCGAGGAGCGAGGCGAGGAGTGGAAGTCGAAGTTTCATGGCAAAGGCGCGGAAGGACGTGCGGAAGAGAAGAAAAGCGTGCGTTCGTGGCAACGACGGACAAGCCGCCGCCGTGCCAAGGCGACGGCGCGGGCGTCTGTCAGGAAGCGTCGGCGGTCTGCTCGATCGGCATCTCGTGGAGTTTCAGCTCGGGGTTCTTTTCCACGAAATAGTCGCGCGTCCAGTCGTTGGGAAAGAGAACGATGGGGTTGCCGAACTTGTCGCTGCCGAAGGTGACGCCGCTGGCGACGATCAGGCTCTGCGGATTTTCCAACGCGGGGTGCGGCGATAGCCAGCGAAGCTGGGTCCAGGGAGCGGGCTCGAGCTTCGACTCGGCGTTGTATTCCGACTTCAGGCGGGCTTGCACCACCTCGAACTGGAGAGGGCCGACGGCGGCGAGGAGCGTGGCGCCGGGGGGCGCATTGCGCGGTTGGAAGGATTGGACGACGCCCTCCTGAAGAAGCTGCTCCAAGCCGGCGCGATACTTTTTCGCGTCCGAGGAGGTGGGGTTGAAGATGTAGGCGAAAACCTCGCTGGGAAAGCGCGGGATCTCGTCGAAGGCGATGGAGCGATCTTCGGTGAGGGTGTCGCCGATGCCAAAGGCGTCGTGGCCGACGAGACCGATGACGTCGCCGGGCCATGCGATATCGACCGTTTCGCGTTCCTGGCCGAAGAGACGGTGAGCCGAGGAAAGGCGCACCTGTTTGCCGGTGCGCTGGTGGGTGACGACCATGTCGCGCTCGAATTTGCCCGAGCAGACGCGGATGAAGGCGATGCGGTCGCGGTGCTTCGGGTCCATGTTGGCCTGGATCTTGAAAACGAAGCCGGAAAACTTCGGGTGCGTGATCGGCACCTCGCGCGCCTCGGTCGGGGCGGGCGCGCCGGGCGTGGGCACGGAGATGGATCGTCGCGGGGTGGGCGGGATGGATTTCTGAAGGAAGCCCTCGAGGAGGAGCTGCACGCCGAAGTTATTTACGGCGGAGCCGAAAAAACAGGGCGTCTGTTTGCCGGCGTGGACGGCGGCGAGGTCGAGTGGGGCGGTGGCGCCGTCGAGCATGGCGATCTGTTCCGTGACCTCGGCGTAGGTGAGATCGTCGAATTTTTCGCGGACCTGCGGATCTTCGAGTCCGGTGACGTTGACCGGGGCCCGGAAGGCGCCGCCGGGGACGCGTTCGAAAAGGTGGACCTGCGAGGAACGGCGGTCGAAAACGCCACGGAAGGACGGGCCGTTGCCGAGGGGCCAGGTGACGGGGCAAGGGGCGAGGCCGAGCACGCGCTCGAGCTCGTCGATGAGCTCGAGGGGATTTTGCGTGGGGCGATCGCACTTGTTGAAAAAGGTGAAGATCGGGATGCCGCGGCGCTTGCAGACCTCGAAGAGCTTGCGGGTCTGCGGCTCGATGCCCTTGGCGGAGTCGATCACCATAAGCGCGGCGTCGACGGCGGTGAGCACGCGGTAGGTGTCCTCGGAGAAGTCCTTGTGGCCGGGGGTATCCAGCAGGTTGACGGCGTAGCCTTGGTAATCGAATTGGAGGACGGTCGAGGAGATCGAGATGCCTCGCTGCTTCTCGATTTCCATCCAGTCGGAGGTGGTGGAGCGCTGCTGTTTGCGCGCGGTGACGGAGCCGGCCAGGTGGATGGCGTTTCCGTAAAGGAGGAACTTTTCCGTGAGCGTGGTTTTGCCGGCATCCGGGTGGGAGATGATGGCGAAGGTGCGGCGGCGGGCGATTTCCTGGGCGGGCGTCATGTCGAAACCGGCAAGCACACGCGGGGCGGGCGGGAAGGGGAAGGGAAAACACGTCTTTCGCAATCAGGATCCCCGGAGCGGAGCGCGGAGCGACGCCGCCTCTTGCATAAGTTTTTCTCCTGTCACCGCCCCGGCGCGCTCCCGCCCCTTTGCACGGCTTAAACCGGGGTCAAACACCTATATAAGCGGTGTTTTTGACGTTTCCGTGACGCAGGTTTCTATGGCGATAAATGTAAAATGGCCTTGGCTTCTTTTGTCCGACCAAACCCTCAACCCCTGCAAGTCATGTTGCTGACCATCGCCTTACTCGGCCTGCTTTACACCGTCGGTCTCGTCGTGCTCGCCGGAGCGCTGTGGCGCGCGCCCGAAGGATTCGAGGATGAGACCGGGTTTCATCGAGGCCAGGAGCCGCGAAGCGAGTAGTCGCTCTTTTCGCGTTTAGGTCCACTTTCACCGCCCGGGTTTCCCGGGCGGCTTTTTTTTGGGCTTTCGCGACACGCCGGGGCGCGGTGAAGTGCGCGGCTATGGCCGAAGCTTCGCTCAAACTGAAACCCAACGCCCGCGCCCGCGTGCTCACCGGACACCCCTGGGTGTTTGGCAACGAGGTGGAGGCGCTCGCGCCCGCGGAGCTGGACGGCGAGGCGATCGAACTGCGCGATCGCACCGGGCGTTTTTTGGGCGTCGGAATCTACAACTCGAAGTCACAGATCGTCTGGCGGCGCATCAGCCGCGATCGGGTGGCTCTGGACGAAGCCTTCGTCCGGAGCGCGCTGGAGCGCGCGCTCGCGCGTCGTGGCGGCGTGGATACGACGGCAAACCGCCGTGTGGTCTGGTCGGAGTCGGACGATCTTCCGGGCGTGGTGGTCGACCAGTTCGGCGACACGCTCGTGGTCCAGATCCAGACCTTGGCGATGGACCGCCGCGCTTCCTTGATCGTCGACGCGCTCGCCGCGCTGACCGGCGCGGCCGAGATCATTCTTCGCAACGACGCCACGATTCGTCGCCTCGAGGGCTTGCCGATGGCGGTGAGCACCCGGAGCGGCAAGGCCTGGGAACCGCGCTGGCACCGGATCGAGGGCTTTGACTATTGGTTGGATCTCCAGAACGGGCAGAAGACCGGCTTTTACCTCGATCAACGCTTGCAGCACGCCGTGGTGGCGAAGCACGCGAAGGGGCGCCGTGTTCTCGACGCGTTTTGCAACCAGGGCTCCTTCGCCCTCCACGCCGCCCGCGCGGGGGCGACGGCGGTGCGCGGTCTCGACAGCGCCTTCGACGCGATCACGCAGGCGAAGCGCAACGCCGAGCGCAACGGCGTGTCGGCCGAGTTCGAGGCGGTGAATGTCTTCGACTACTTCGGCGCGAAGCGCGACGAGACCTGGGATATGATCGTGCTCGATCCTCCGCCCTTCGCGAAATCGAAGAGCGCGCTCGACGGCGCCTTGCGCGGCTACAAGGAGCTCAACTTGCGGGCGATGAAGGCGCTTTCTCCCGGCGGTCTGCTCGCGACCTACACCTGTTCCCACCACATGCAGGACGCGGAACTGCGCGGCGTGCTCTCCGACGCCGCGGCGGACGCGAAGCGCAAGGTGCAGGTCGTCGAGTTCTGCCATCAACCGGCCGACCACCCGGTGCTCGTGACCATGCCGGAGAGCGAGTATCTCCGGGGCTACATCGTGCGGGTCGAGTAACGCGACCCGCCCATCTATCCGCCATGGCGCTCGTCACCCTGCATTGGAAAAGCCAGGTCCTGGGCAAGCAGACGACCACGCAGGTGCTGTTGCCCGATTTTGGCGAGTCGCCGTTCCCGGTCTATTTCCTCCTGCACGGGCGCTCCGACGACCACACGAGCTGGCTGCGCCGCACCCGGCTGGAAGCCTATGCGGCCAAGCTGCCGTTGATCGTCGTCATGCCGGACGGCCAGCGTGGTTTCTACACCGACAACGCCAACGGTCCCGAGTGGGCGAAGCACATCGGCGAGGAGTTGCCGGCGGTGATCGAACGGTTTTTCCCCGCGCGGCCGGAGCGATCTGCGCGAGCGATCGGCGGCCTCTCGATGGGCGGCTACGGAGCGTTCCGGGTGGGCTTGGCCTACGCGGAGCGCTTCTGCTCGATCAACAGCCACTCGGGCGCCTTCGGGCGTTCGTATTTCGGGGAAGGCTCGACGATCGAGGTCGCGGCCAAGCGCCTGGATTGGGACGCCGGCATGCTGGCCGAGATGCGACGCATTTTTGGCGACGGCGAGCTGCGGGGCGGCGCGCACGACCCGCTTTTCCACGCTAGGCGCGCCCAGGCGGCGGGACGGCTGCCGGCTCTGCTGCTCGACTGCGGGACGGAGGACTTTTTGCTCGAATCAAACCGTGATTTCGCACGCGACCTCACGGAGGCGAACATCCCGCACGTTTACCGCGAGTTTCCCGGCGCCCATGATTGGGACTACTGGGATCTCCATGTGCGCGACGCGCTTGCTTTTCACGCGGAGAATCTGGGCCTGCGGGCGCCGGGGGCCGTGTGAACCGGATCCACAGCTTCCAAAACATGAGCGACTCATCTCTCCGCGCCCTGATCGTCGATGACGAACCGCATATTCGCCAGTATCTCGGCTTGATCCTTCAATCGTTGGGCGTGGAGCAACGCGAGCAGGCGGGAAGCGTGGAAGAGGCGCGGTCGATTCACGCCGAGCGTCCCGGCGATCTGATCCTCCTCGATGTCAATCTGCCCGGCGTGGACGGTCTCGACTGGCTGCGCGAGCTGCGCGCGGCGGGAGACGAGTCGGTGATCGTGATGATCAGCTCCCAAGCCAACGCCGCGCTTGTGCTGGAAGCCGCCGAGCTGGGCGCCGACGGCTACTTGCGCAAGGACATGAAACGAGAAGAGCTCGTGGCCGAACTCCGACGCGTGATCGACGACACGTTTGGCGGGTAGCCACCGGCCGGCGCGGCGGGCATGCCCGGGTGAAAGCGGGTCGCCAAGGAGACGGCTCGCCGCCGCGGATTTATTTCGCCGCGGGCGCGACAAGCGGTGCTTTTTTCAGCTTGTCGATCTTGGGCTTGATGACCGCGCGGCAGTAGCCGGCCGAGGGGTTCTTTTTGTAGTAATCCTGATGATAATCCTCCGCCGGATAGAAGGGCGGCAGGGGCGAGACCTCGGTGACGATCTTTCCGTTCCACGACTCGGCGTTGGCCTTGGCCAGAGAGGCGTCGATCAAGGCCTTCTCCTCGGGCGTGGCGTAGTAGATGACGGAGCGGTATTGCGTGCCGGCGTCGGCGCCCTGGCGGTTGAGCGTGGTCGGATCGTGGATGTCCCAGAAAAAGTCCACAAGCTGGGCTCGTTTCACCACGTCGGGATCGAAGGTGATCTTCACGACCTCGGCGTGACCGGTGGCGCCGGTGCAGACCTGCTCGTAACTGGGGTCGGGGCGCTTGCCGCCGGCGTAGCCGCTTTCGGCGGAGATGACTCCCGGGACCAGTTCATAGGCGGCCTCGACGCACCAAAAGCAGCCGCCGCCGAGCACGAGCGTCTCGGTGTGGGCGGGCTTCGCCGGAGCGGGAGTGGTGTCGGCGCGGGGGGAGTCGGCGAAAGATGACAGGGACGAAGTCATGGCGAGAAAACCTAGCGAGCAGAGGGCGAAAAGGGAACGCATGGGACGAACGAGCTCAGGCTGTGCGAAAAAAACGACGGCGCGAGCGCGCGAGCGGTTTTTCGTAAAGGCAAGGCACGGCCTAGGCTCGGGCCAGCGCGACGATACGCTCGGCCAAGGCGGCGGAGCTGGCGGCGGTCCAGGCTTCGCCGCGTTCGCTGGTGGCCAGCGTGGCGTCGCCCATCACCCCCTGTGGCGCGATGTCGCGGGTTGTCCACGCGAGGGTGAGCGCGGATCCTTCAGGGCGAAGCTCCCCGGCGTCGTCGAGCTGGGCGGGATAGTGGCAGACGGCCTTGTGGCGCCGGACGAGCGAGGGTGCCAGCGCGAGCATGAGAGCGGTTTCCCACTCGCCGGCATGAAACCCGTAGGCGGCCTCCTGCGGGCTTTGAACGGGCTTGAAGCCGCTTTGGAGCATGCCGACGCGCAGGCCGGGCAAGGCCTGGAGCTCGCGGATGAGAGGCACGAGCACGGCGCTGTTGCCCCCGTGCGTGTTCCAGATGGCGATGCGCTGGAAACCGAGGCGATGGAGCTGCTCCACCTGCGAGCGGACGAGGGCGGCGAAGCTGCGCGCCGAGAGCGTGAGCGTGCCGGGCCAGTCGGCGTGTTCGTTGCTCTTGCCGATCGTGATCGGTGGGGCGACGAACACGGGGACGCCGTGCGGGACCGCGGCAAGGGCGCGGGACAGCAAACCCTGGCCGATAATGGAATCCACCCCGACGGGCAGATGCGGACCGTGTTGTTCGATCGCACCGGTGGGGAGAATCGCCAGCGCGCCCGGCCGGTTTGCGGCGCCGCGGAGGGCGTCACGATGCAGTCCACCCAGGTAACGCGCGCCAAAGGGCCGCCACAAGGGGGGCGATTCGGCGGACTTGGCAGGCGCGGCGCCGGCGCGCGGAGGGTGGCCGCGACCGTGCCAAGCGGCCTCCACCAGCAAACGACCGAGGCGTTCGGCGGCCTGTGCACGGAGCGTAGCGGCCGCGGCGGCGCGTTCGGGCTCGATGGCTCCGGCAGGCAGAGGCGGCGGGTGTGCCCATTTGCCGGGGCGGAAATCTTCGTCCGACGATTCCTGCGCGACAGAGGGCAGCGGGCGCAAGTCGAGCAGCCCGGCGGCGAGCGCCTGGAGCACGAGGCGCTGGGCGTGGGGGGCGCCGGGGTGAAAATCGAGGCCGAGGGAGCCGAGGTGGATCCGGTAGGTGGCGAGCCCCGTTTCCACGCGAATATCGCGCGCGGTCGCATCCAGCCATTCGCGATGCCAGGGATTGGTTGAAACGATGAGCAGTTTCTCAAAGCCGGAGAATTTTACTCCTCGGGCGAGTTCCAGAACCAGTTCCCGGGCGTTTTCGAGGGGCAGTCCGAACCAACCAAAGCCGGGGTAGGGCGCAGGGCCGAAGCGCAAAGGAGGCAGCACGCAGGGAGCCGAGACGAGCGCGGCCTCCGTCGCGGCGTCGGCCAGGACCGAGGAGGCCACCACCTCCTCGATGTCGAGCGGCAGCCCCATTCCGTGGTCGGCGAAACCGTGGATCGGGAGCACGGCGAGCGCGCCGGGCCGGGCGGCTACGGCGGGAAACTCGGTGGTGGGAAGGTGCGCCCAGGAACAGTCGGGGTTGGCCCGGGCGAGCCAGGTCATCGTCATAAAGGCGCAAACGATGCGCCCCCGGAAGCGCGGCGCGAGGGGATTTTGCGCCGTAGAATTTGCAAAGCGGCGCCCCGTCCGCTCGTTCGCGTGCGTGCCCGCTTCGCTCTCTTCGCCCGCCCCAGTCCTGCTTTGGTTTCGCAAGGATCTGCGTCTCGCCGACAACGCCGCTTTGGCCGCCGCGCTCGCGCGGGGCGGTCCGGTCGTGCCGGTGTTCATTTTCGACGAAGCGGGGGAGGGGCGCTGGCCGCTCGGCGGCGCCTCCCGTTGGTGGCTGCACCACTCGCTCGCGGCGCTCGACGCCGACCTGAAGCGCCGCGGGTCGAGGCTCGTCGTCGCGCGCGGCGATTCCGCGACGGAGCTCCGCCGCCTGGCGAGGGAAAGCGGGGCCTCCGCCGTGTATTGGAACCGTCGTTACGAACCTTTCTCCCGCGAGCGCGACGCCGGGCTCAAGGCGGTGCTTCTCGCCGAGGGCATCGAGGCGAAAAGCTTCAACAGCGCCCTGCTTTTCGAGCCGCATACGATCCGGAACAAGCAGGGCCGGCCCTTCCAGGTTTTCACGCCATACTGGCGTCACTGCCTGTCGCTCCCGATGCCGGCGCCGGTCAAGAGCGACGCGGCCAAGATTCCGGCG
>CBIHRE010000091.1:0-12635 GCA_966212385.1 uncultured Akkermansia sp.
TTTCTTCTTCGCGGGAATTTCTACACCGAGGAGACGTGGCATGGTGGAGGTGGTTTAGGTTGGGAGTTTGATGAAAAAGCTGACGGAAAATGAATGGGGCCCGACGGATCAGGCGGAGGGCGGAAGAGTGAGGATTTCAGGGCCTTCCTCACGGGTGAGCACGGTGTGTTCGAAGTGCGCGGCGGGCGCGCCGTCGGTGGTGACGATGGTCCAGCCATCGTCGAGGCACTTGGTGCGCCACGTGCCGAGATTGACCATGGGCTCGATGGCGAGGGTCATGCCGGGGCGGATTTTTGGACCGGACCCTTTGCGTCCAAAATTCGGGATCTGCGGCTCCTCGTGCATCGAGGCGCCGACGCCGTGTCCGACGAGATCGCGGACAACACCGAAGCCGTGTTTCTCGCAGTGCGTTTGGATCGCGTGGGAGATGTCGCCGATACGGTTGCCGACGCGGGCCTGGGCGATGCCGAGGGCGAGGGCTTCCTGCGAAACAGTCAGCAGCTTTTGGACTGCGAGAGGAATCGCGCCGACCGGAACGGTGAAGGCGTTGTCGCCGATGTAGCCGTTGTATTCGACCACGATGTCGAGGGCGATGATATCGCCGTCGCGAAGGACGCGCTTCATGGAACCTATGCCGTGAACGACCTCTTCGTTGACCGAGAGGCAGCTATAGGCGGGGAACCGGCGATCACCGATCTGGTAGCCATAACAGGCGCTGCGCGCGCCACGGGAGGCTATCAGGTCCTTTGCGATTTGGTCCAAGTCGTAGGTGGTGACGCCGGGCCTCACGTGCTTTTTCAGCTCGTGGAGAACATAGGCGGCGACCGCGCAGGCTTCGCGCATCCGCGCGATGCCGTTGGCATCTTTGATCGGAATCATGGGCGGGAGGCGATAGCCACGGGTGCTTCGTTTTCAACGAGCAGGCCGTGGAGGCGGTAGTAGTCGGCGAGCTCGCCACGCGCGGAGGCGGGCGAGAGGGCTATGACGACGTCGAGACTTTCGTCACGAGAGTCGAGCCACTCGTCGAGGATACGGGCTTGGAGCAACGTAGCCGGGAAGCCTTGGAGGGCGAATCCCGCATCGGGTTTGCGCGCCATGAACCAGCGGCGCGCGAGGGCGACGATGGTGTCGGCGGGGACCGTGGTCCCGCGTCGGATCGCATGCTCGGCGGATTGGCCGAGAGGCGAACGACGACAAATCTCCTGGCTTACCAAAGCGCCGGGAGAGACGTGCTCAATGTGCAAAGAACGAAACTGCTCGAGCCATGCCTCGGGGAGGCCGGCCTCACCGCCAAGGACCAGTAGCTTGGAAGAGCGACTGGCCGGAACGGGGAAAAGATCTGAAGGCGAATCAGACACCGAGCGGCCTGTAAAGCCGCTTTTTCAGCGACCTTGAAAATAATTCACGGCCCAAGCGACGATACCGATGGCAAAGATAAGGCCCAGAACAGCCCAAAGCTTTCCAACGGTAGCCATATCGGCGGCCTCGTTTAGGGCGCCACCGACATTGCCGCCGGCACGGGAACGGACGCGGCCCTTCTTGAGGAAGCCATCGTAGTGCCGCTGAAGGAGGAAGGTCTCAACCTGCTTCATCGTGTCGAGGATGACGCCGACGGTGATGAGCATGCCCGTGCCGCCGAAGAAGATCGCGATGCGCTGCGGGACGTTCAGCTCGAAGAGGAGAACATCGGGCATGACGGAGATGACCGTGAGGAAAATAGCGCCGGCAAGCGTCAGGCGGGTCATCACGAAATCGAGGAAGCGAGCGGTGGGTTCGCCAGGACGAACGCCAGGAATGTAACCGCCGTATTTCTTCAGATCGTCGGCGATCTGGATGGGTTTGAACATCACCGATACCCAGAAGTAGCTAAAGAAAAGGATGAGGAAGCCCATCAGAACGTAATAAGTCCAATGGCCGCGAAGGAGGTTGTTGGAAAACTCGACGAGGAACTTGAGATCGAAGGCGGCGCCGACCTGCGCAAAGATCTGCTGAGGGAAGAGCAGAATGGCGCTGGCGAAGATGACGGGCATGACGCCGGAGTAGTTGACCTTGAGCGGGAGGAAGGAGTTCTGGCCGCCCATGACCTTGTTACCGACGACGCGCTTGGCGTATTGAACGGGAATCTTTCGCTGCCCTTGGACAACGGCGATGAGGCCCATGGTCACGGCGATGAAAAGCACGATCATGATCACGAGCTGGGGAGCTCCGATGGCCTTCACACCAACGGGAGCGCTGACCATCTGCCAGAGCGCAGCGGCAGCGCCAGGAATGTCGGCCAAAATGCCCACCGTGATAAGAAGCGAGACGCCGTTGCCGATGCCACGGGACGTGATCTGTTCGCCCAGCCACATCAGCACCATGGTGCCGGCGGTAAGGAAGATCATCGAGGTGAGGAGAAAGCTAAAATGTCCGGCAATGACGATGCTCCCATAGGTGTTGATATCGTAGCCTTGGAATAGCCGGCCAGGGTTCTCAAGAGTAAGGATGAGCAGCGCACCTTGAACCAAGCAGATCAGAACGGTGGCGTAGCGTGTGTATTGGGTGAGCTTCTGGCGCCCTACGTCGCCTTCCTGCTGAAGGCGGCTCAACGCCGGCACGACGGCGCTCATGAGCTGGAAGATAATCGACGCGCTGATGTAAGGCATGATGCCGAGCGCGAAAACGGCGCCTTTCAAGAGCGCGCCGCCGGTGAACATGTTGTAGAGGCCGACCACCGCACCGCTGGCGCCGCCGACGTTGGCCTTGAAGAAATCCTGCAACGGCTGGGGGTCGAGGCCGGGCAGCGGGATGTGCGCGCCGACGCGAGCCACGAAGAGAAGCGCAAGAGTATAGAAGATGCGGGAGCGGAGCTCGGGAATCTTCAGGGAATTGGTGAAGGCGGAAAACACGTTGGGAAAGTAAGGGGCGGACGGAAAAACGGAAAAAGGGCGGGGGCGCCTTTACGGCGCTCACCCGCCCGGAAGAGGCGTCATGTCACGACGGCGTGACCGATTCGCGACATGGAGGTGGCGCGTTAGGCGACGATGGCCTGGCCGCCGGCCTTCTCGATCTTCGCCTTGGCGGATTCCGAGAACTTGGCCGCGGTGACCTTGAGGGCACGGGTGAGTTCGCCGGTGCCGAGGATCTTGACCGAGGCGGAGCCGCCGCGGACGAGACCGGCGGAGGCGAGCACCTCGGCGTTGACCTCGGTGACCGAAGCGTCGAGGGACGCGAGGTCGCCGACGTTGATCACGGGGAGTTCGACGCGGAAGTTGTAGTTGTTGAAGCCGCGGTGGGGCAGCTTGCGGTAGAGGGGCATCTGGCCGCCTTCGAAGCCGGGACGGATGGAGCCGCCGGAACGGGCCGTCTGGCCCTTGCCGCCGCGACCGGAGGTCTTGCCGTGGCCGCCGCCTTCGCCGCAACCGACGCGCTTCTTGCGATGCACGGCGCCGGCAACGTTCTTGAGTTCGTGAAGTTTCATGAGTGTGGGTTCCTGTGTTCGGGTCGCCCCGCGTAGTGCTTTATCGACTACGCGGGACTCGGATTTTTAGCCGATACGCTCAGGCGCGGGCCTTGGCGTAGTCTTCGGCGGTCTTGAGTTGGAGGAGTGCCTCGATGGTGGCGTGCACCACGGCGATGTGGTTCGAGGAACCCATCGACTTGGTGAGCACGTTCTTGACACCGGCGGCCTCGAGCACGGCGCGAACGGCGCCGCCGGCGATGAGGCCGGTGCCCGTGGTGGCGGGCTTGAGGAGAACCTTGCCGCCGTCATAGGCGCCGAAGACCTCGTGCGGGATGGTGTCGCCCTTGAGCTTCACCGAGAACATGTGCTTCTTCGCACCCTCGGTGGACTTCTTGATGGCATCGGGGACCTCGTTGGCGCGGCCGTAACCGACGCCGATCTTGCCGGCGCGATCACCAACGACGGCGATGGCGGCGAAGGAGAAGCGACGGCCGCCCTTAACGACCTTGGCGCAGCGATTGATGAAAACGACCTTCTCGAAAAGGCCGGAGTCTTCTTGCTGCTGGTCGCGGTTGTCGCGGCGGGGGCCGCGGTTCGGGCCGCCGGGGCCGCGAGGACCACGGGGTGCACGAGTCGGAGCGGGGGCGGGAGCGGCGGTCTCGACAGCCGCAGGAGCGGGAGAGTCGGAGGGAGCGGGAGAATCAGAATTGCTCATTTTAAAGGGTATTAGAAGACAAGACCGCCGGCGCGGGCGGCGTCGGCAAAGGCCTTGACCTTGCCATGGTAACGGGCGCCGGAACGGTCGAAGACGACGGACTCGATACCAGCGGCCTTGGCCTTGGCGGCGAAAGCTTCGCCGAGGGCCTTGGCCCCGGCGAGGTTGGCGGCGAGCTTCTGCTTGCGGAGGTCGGCGTCGAGAGTGCCGAGGAAGGCGACGGTGGTGCCGGTCTCGTCGTTGATCGCCTGGGCGTAGATGTGCTTCGTCGAGAATTTGACGGCGAGGCGGGGACGGGCGGAGGTGCCGAAGACCTTCTTGCGAATGCGCCAGCGGCGCTTCTGAAGGAGGTCGGCTTTGCGAATGGTGTTCATGGCTTAAGCGGCCTTGAGATGGGTTATGGTTTCGAAGGGGACGATCGCGCTTAGGCGACGGTCTTGCCTTCCTTGCGGCGGACGCGCTCGCCGACGATGCGCACGCCCTTGCCCTTGTAGGGCTCGGGGGGATAAAAGGAACGGATCTGGGAGGTCACCAGACCGACGAGCTGCTTGTCGCAGCCTTCGACGCTGAGCTTGGTGCCTTCGACGACGTTGATTTTGATGCCTTCGGGGATGTCGAAAAGGATCGGATGGGAATAGCCGAGGGCGAGATCGAGCTGCTTGCCCTTGAGGGCGGCTTTGAAACCGACGCCTTGGATCTCAAGGTCCTTTTTGTAGCCGTCGGTGACACCCTTGACCATGCCGGCGATCACCGAACGAGCGGTGCCATACATGGCGCGGGAGAAACGGGAGTCGTCGGTGGGCTTCACGGTCACCTTGGAATCGGCGACGGTGATGGCGACAACGGGAGCGAAGGTGCGGGAGACCTTGCCTTTGGGACCCTCGACCGAAACGGTGGTCTCCTTGACGTCGACCTTGACCTTGGCGGGGATGGAAACGGGAACTTTGCCTACGCGTGACATTGTGGTGGCTCCTTTGGCTTACCAGACGTTGGCGAGAAGCTCGCCGCCGAGCTTCTCGGTGCGGGCTTGCTTGTTCGTCTTCAGACCCTTGGAGGTCGAAAGGATGGCGATGCCGAGGCCGTTGAGAACGCGGGGGATCTCGGTGTAGCCGACATAAAGACGGCGGCCGGGCGTGGAAACGCGGGAGAGGTTCGTGAAGGCGGGCTGGCCGTCGACGAACTTCAGCTTCACGACAACGGTCTTGTGACCATTGGCGTCGGTGCCGGTGGACACGTCGGAGACGTAGCCTTCGTTTTTAAGGATGAGCGCGAAGCTCTCCTTGAGTTTGGAGTGCGGCGCGACGCACTCGGCCTGGCCGGCGCGCGACGCATTGCGAAGGCGGGTCAGGAAATCGCTGACGGGATCGGTCATGATGGGTGGATGTTCGTGGTTTAACGGGCAACGCGGGTCATATCCGGGGGCGCCTTGCGACGCTCCTACCCCCGCGGGCCAGAAAGGAAATTACCAGGAGGACTTGGTGACGCCGGGGATCTTGCCGTTCAGGGCGAGCTCGCGGAAGGTGATACGGGACACGCCGAACTTGCGGATGAAGGCGCGCGGGCGGCCGGAAAGGCTGCAACGGTTGCGCACGCGGATCGGCGAGGAATTCTTGGGGAGCTTCTGAAGCGCCTTGTTGGCGGCGAAGAACTCCTCGTCGGTGGTGGCCGGGTTGATGAGCTTGGCCTTGAGCTCGGCGCGCTTGGCGGCGAACTTCTCGACGAGAGCCTTGCGCTTCTCGTTGCGGTTGATGGCGGAGGTCTTGGGCATGACGGGAGTCGGTTAAATTAGGCGGCCTTGTTCTTGGCGGCTTCGGCGGCGATCTGCTGCTCGGTGCGGCGGAAGGGCATGCCGAGGAGCTTGAGGAGCTCGCGGCCTTCGTCGTCATTCGAAGCGGTGGTGACGATGTTGATGTCGAGACCCATGGACTTCTTCACGCTCTCAACGTTGATCTCGGGGAAGATGGTGAAGTCGGTGATGCCGAGTGCGTAGTTGCCTTGGCCGTCCAGCTTGGAATGGACGCCGCGGAAGTCGCGGATGGTGGGGAGGGCGATCGCGATGAGGCGATAGAGGAACTCCCACATGGCGTCGCCGCGGAGGGTGACGTGGGCGCCGACGACCTGGCCTTGGCGCAGCTTGAAATTCGAGATGGCCTTCTTCGACTTCGCGAGGATGGCCTTCTGGCCGGCGATGGCGGAGAGGTCGCGCTGGATGTCGGCGATCTGGTTCTTGTCGGCCTCGGCGTCGATACCGACGTTGAGGGAAACCTTGGTGAATTTCGGAACCTCGTGCTTGTTCTTGTAGCCGCGGCTCTTGATGAGAGCGGGCACGATCTGCTCGACGTAGTGCTGCTTGAAGAAAGGAACGTTTTTAGTGCTCATTTGGATGGTGTTACCGCCGGATTGCCGACCCGACGACCTTGAGTGTTGTTTGGGAGAGGGAGTGTGGAGGGACGAAAAGGGGCGAGGTTACAGAAGAGCACCCCGCCCCGCGCAAGAACTTATTGTGTTCGATCAGGCCTTCTTGGCCGCGGCGCGCTTCTTGGAAGCATCGAAGCGGCTCTTGAGCTGGAGATTGGACACGTGGATCGTGCCTTCGCGTTCGACGATGGCGCCGTTCGGATTCTCCTGGGACTTCTTGAGGTGGCGCTTGATCATGCCGACGCCTTCGACGCGGGCGCGTTCTTTGGCGGCGAGGATCTCAAGAACCTTGCCGGACTTGCCCTTGTGGGAGCCGGCGATGACGACGACCTCGTCGTTGCGTTTGATGTGGAAGGTAGCGGGCATGTTAGAGGACCTCCGGAGCAAGGGAGATGATCTTCATGAAGTTCTTCGCGCGCAGTTCGCGGGCGACAGGGCCGAAGATGCGGGTGCCCTTGGGATTGCCGTCGGCACCGATGATGACGATGGCGTTGGAATCGAAGCGGAGGTAGGAACCATCGGCGCGGCGAACGGGAGCCTTGGTGCGAACGACGACGGCCTTGGCGACCTCGCCCTTCTTCACGCTGGCGTCGGTGCCGGAGTCCTTGATGTGGACGGTGATGATATCGCCAACCGCGGCGGTGTCGGTGTTCTGGCCCTTTTTGCTGATCATGGCGGCCTTGCGGGCGCCGGTGTTGTCAGCGACTTCGAGAATGGAACGGAGTTGGATCATTGTCTGGGTTTCTCCGGTGGAGGGTTAGGCCTTGATGGAGGCGGCGACGTCGGATTCCGAAACGGCGGCGGCGTCGGCGACGATCGCGCGCTCGATCACGTTGATGACGCGCCAGCGCTTGAGGCGGCTGATCGGGCGGGTTTCCATGATCTCGACCTTGTCGCCGAGGTGGGTCTCGTTCTTCTCGTCGTGAACGTGCACGACGGTCTTGCGGTTGATGACCTTCTGGTAGCGGGGATGCGGGACCTTGAAGGGGACGGTGACCTTGATCGACTTGTCGCCGGAGCGGCTGGTAACGAAGCCGACGAGGGTCTTGCGGGAATTGCGTTCGGTGGACATTGTATTTGATCCTCGGATACGGCGCGCGCTCAGGCGGCCTTCTGGGTCTTGATGGTTTCGAGGCGGGCGATGTCCTTGCGCAGGGCGCGGAGCTCGTGGGTCTTCTCGACCTGGCCGGTCTGCTTGCGCAGGCGGAGGGCGAGGAGCTTTTCGCGGGTCTCGTTGAGCTTGATATTGATCTCGGCGACGGAAAGGTCGCGGATTTCCTTGGCTTTCATTATAAGGTTCTCCGGGTTGCGGGTTAGGCGGCGGCGCCTTCGCGGATGATAAAGCGGCACTTGAAGGGCAGCTTGGCGTCGGCGAGACGGAAGGCCTCCTTGGCGACGGTGGCGGGAACGCCGGCGAGTTCGAAAAGAACGGCGCCGGGCTTGATCTGGGCGACGTAGTATTCGACACCGCCCTTGCCGGAGCCCATTCGAACTTCGGCGGGCTTCTTGGTGACGGGCTTGTGCGGGAACACGCGGATCCAGAGCTTGCCCTTGCGCTTGAGGTGGCGGCTGATGGTGACGCGGGCGGCCTCGATCTGGCGGCCGGTCATGGGGCCGCGGGTGAGGGACTGAAGGCCGAATTCGCCGAAGGCGAGAGTGTTGCCGCGCTTGGCGTTGCCAGCGAGGGAGCCCTTTTGGGACTTGCGGAATTTGGTGCGGGCGGGAGCGAGAGCCATGATTGGTTTCTCCTGATTTTAGATGGGTGGTGTTGGATTCGGACGAGGGCCTTAGGCGGCGGGCTCGTCCTTCTTGCAGATCCAGCACTTGACGCCGATCTTGCCGTAAACGGTGTGGGCCTCGAAGAAACCGTAGTCGATGTTCTCGCGGAGGGTGTGGAGGGGCACGCGGCCCTTGCGCTGCCATTCGCGGCGGGCGATGTCGGCGCCACCGAGACGGCCGGAGCACTGGATACGGATGCCTTCGGCACCGAGGCTCATGGCGGTCTCGACGGCCTTCTTCATGGCGCGACGGAAAGCGATGCGGCGCTCGAGCTGGAGGGCGACGTTCTCGGCGACGAGGCCGGCCTCGATCTCGGGCTTCTTGATTTCCTGGATGTCGAGGAGGACGTCCTTGCCGGTGAGCTTCGCGAGCTCGGCCTTGATGACCTCGACTTCGGCGCCCTTGCGGCCGATGACGATGCCCGGGCGGGCGGTGTAGATCTTGACGCGGACGCGGTTGGAGGCGCGCTCGATGAAGATCTTCGGCACGGAGGCGGCCTTGAGCTTCTCCATCAGCTTTTCGCGGATGATCTGGTCCTCGTGGAGGAGCTTGGCGAAGTCCTTCTTGGTGGCATACCAGCGGGACTGCCAGTTGCGACGGACGGCGAGACGGAAGCCGGTGGGATTGGTTTTCTGGCCCATGTTGTGTAAGTCAGGTCGAGGTTTAGGCGGCAGAACCGTCGGAAAGAACGACGGTGATGTGGCTCATCTTCTTGCGGCGGGGAGCAGCGGTGCCGCGAGCGGCGGCCTTGAAGCGCTTGAGCACGGGGCCCTGATCGACGTAGGCGGTCTTAACGACCAACGTGTCGGACGAGAGGTTGTTGTTGTTCTCGGCGTTCGCGATGGCGCTCTTGAGCGTCTTGTTGATGAGCTGGGCGCTCTTGCGCGGGATGAGCGCGAGATACTCGGAGGCCTCGGTGGCGGGACGACCGGTGATGGTGCGGGCAACTTCGCGGACCTTCTTGGGAGACATGCGAGCGTTGCGGGTGATGGCTTTGACTTCCATGGGATGAGATTCCTTTTTAGGGGCGACAGCAGCCGGGGATCGCTCCCCTGCCCTGCCCTTTTGGGTGTTTGATTACTTTTTAGACGAAACGGTTTTTACGGCGACAGAGTCTCCAGATTGGAGACTACGGCCGGACTTGAGATCAAGGATAAGTGCGCTCGCGACACGGGAACGAAGATCAACAAGGAGAAGCTCTCCGAGTTTTTCCCCGTCGCGGGTGGCGACGCATACCATGCCTTGGCGGAGGCCCGCCTCGTAACCTGCGTCGATAAGAACGAGGTCCGCAGCGGGCGTGCCAGCCACGCGGGTGATGCGGGCCGAACCCACCGAGCGCTCGACCGAAACCGCCGCAGAGAGCGAGCCGGCACTTGCGAGCACGGCTGCGAAACTGAAAAGGCGGTTTGCGGAAAAGAACATCGGCGGGACCGGCGGCGAGCGCCGCTAACTCAGATCTCCTTGCGGGTCATGCCGCCGTGCGCCTTAAAGACGCGGGTCGGGGCGAACTCGCCGAGCTTGTGGCCGACCATGTTGTCCGTGACGTAAACGGCGACGAAGGCCTTTCCGTTATGGACGTTGAAGGTGTGGCCGATGAAGTCGGGCGTGATGGTCGAGCGGCGGGACCAAGTTTGGATGGGCTTCTTGTTCTTGGTGGCGACGGCCTTCTCGATCTTCTCGAGAAGGTGGTAGTCGACGAAAAAGCCTTTTTTGATGGAACGGGCCATGGTGGGGGGGCGGTAAGGTTACTTCTTGCCGCGCGGCTTGCGGCCGTTGTGGCGAACGAGGATCTGGCTGTTCGAGGGCTTCGAACGCTTGCGGGTGGGGAAGCCCTTCGCGAGCTGGCCCCACGGGGAGACGAGGTGCTGGCGACCGCCACCACCCTTGGACTTGCCCTGACCGCCACCGTTGGGGTGATCGACCGGGTTCATCGCCATACCACGCTGGCGGGGGCGCTTGCCGAGCCAGCGATTGCGACCGGCCTTGCCGAGCGAGCGGTTCATGTGGTCGCCGTTGCCGACTTCGCCGATGGTGGCGCGGCACTTCGGGTTAACGAGACGGATCTCGCCCGAGGGCATCTTGAGCTGGGCGGCGCCATTCTCGACGGCGACGAGCTCGATGGAGGTGCCGGCGGTGCGACCGAGCTGGGCGCCGCGGCCGGGGATGAGCTCGACGCAATGGAGCTTGGTCGCCGGGGGGATGATCTCGAGGGGGAAGTTGTTGCCCACGAGGAAGTCGTTCGTCGTCGCCTTGTTGGAGGTGACGATGGTGTCGCCGACTTTTAGGCCGTTGGCGGCAACAATGTAGGCCTTCTCGCCGGTCTTGTAGACGATGAGGGCGAGGCGGGCGGAGCGGTTGGGATCATACTCGATGGCCTGCACGGTGGCGGGCACGTCGAGAATGGAGCGCTTGAAATCGACGATGCGATGGAGGCGCTTGTGGCCACCGCCGCGGCGACGGGTGGTGATACGGCCGTTGTTGTTACGGCCGCCGGACTTGGCCTGCGAGTAGGTCAGCGACCGCTCGGGGCGCTTGTCGGAGAGGGTCTCATCCCGGTTCAGCACGGTGAAGCGCTGGGAAGGGGTGAGAGGGCGGAAGGATTTGAGAGCCATGTTGGGTGGTTCCTTGGGTGGTGGCGGGGATCAGGCTCAGACGAGCTCGATCTTGTCGCCGGCCTTGAGGGTCACGAGGGCCTTCTTGATCTTGGAGGTGGTCGTGGGACGGCCGGCGCGGGTGCGCTTGGGCTTGCCCTTGATCGTTTGGGTGTTCACGCGAACGACGCTGACCTTGAAGGTCTTCTCGACGGCGGCGGCGATCTGGTGCTTGGTGGCCTTCGGGGCGACCTCGAAGGTGTATTGGCCGAGGTCAGCGGAAAGCTGGGAAGCCTTCTCGGTGAGGCGGACTTGTTTGAGGACGGCGAGGGCGTTCATTAGTTCTTACCTCCGTTGACACGGGCGATGATCTTCTCGAGGCCCTTGGTGGAGACGATGATCCGCTTGTATTGGGCGAGATCCTTGGCGTTGAGCTTGGCGGCTTCCTGGAGGGAAACGCGCTCGACATTGCGGGCGGCGAGGGCGGCATTCTTCTCGAAGGCGTCGTCGACGACGAGGATCTTGCCTTCGGGAGCGATGCGACCGATGACCTCGTTGAAGAGCTTGGTCTTGGGCTGGGAAACGCTCCAAGCCTCGATCACGTCGATCTCGCCGGCGACGGCGCGGTCGAACAGGGCGCGGGAGAAAGCGAGGGCCTTCACCTGGGCGTTGATCTTCTTGGAGTAGTCGCGGGGCTTGGGGCCGAAGACAACACCACCGCCGACCCAGAGGGGAGAGCGGATGGAGCCGGCGCGGGCGCGGCCGGTGCCCTTCTGAC
This sequence comes from uncultured Akkermansia sp., assembly GCA_966212385.1. Classification (GTDB taxonomy): domain Bacteria; phylum Verrucomicrobiota; class Verrucomicrobiia; order Opitutales; family Opitutaceae; genus IMCC26134_A. The sequence goes on from CBIHRE010000091.1 coordinate 11,724, forward strand.
GCCAAGGCTTCTTGCCGCCGCCGGACACTTCGCCACGGGTCTTCGTGGAGTGGGTGCCGAGACGGGCGTTGGCGTTGATGGCGACGATAACTTCCTTCAGGGCTTGGACGCCCTTGTCACCCTCGAACACGGGCAGAACGAAGTCCTGCTCGCGGGAGGTTTTGCCGTCGGTGCTGTAAACTTTGAGTTTCATGGATGGCGTTCTCCTTTATCAGGCCTTCTTGGGCTGGCCCTTGATGGCGGTGCGAACGATGACGTCGTCACCGTTGGCGCCGGGGATGGCGCCCTTCACGAGGATGAGGTTCTTGTCGGCGACAACCTTCACAACCTGGAGATTCTGGAGGGTGCGACGAACCTGGCCCATGTGACCGGGCATGGTCTGGTTCTTCCACGAGCGGCCAGGGGTCTGGCGCATGCCGATCGAGCCGATGCGGCGGTGGAACATGGAGCCGTGGGAGGCGGGACCGCCGGCGACGCGCCAACGGCGAACGACGCCTTGGAAGCCTTTGCCCTTCGTGATGCCGATGACATCGACGAGCTGGCCTTCCTTGAAGGCCTCGACGGTGACGACGTCACCGGCCTTCTGGGTGGGCTTGTCGGCGAGGCGAACCTCGCTGAGGACGCGGGGGGCGGACTCGAGACCAGCCTTCTTGGCGTGGTTGAGTTCGGCCTTGGAGGCGTTCTTCGCCTTGAGGGCGGAGAAGCCGAGCTGGACGGCGTTGTAGCCGTCGGTTTCGACGGTCTTGACCTGGACCACGGAGTTGGGTCCGGCTTCGACGACGGTGACGGGGACCAGGACGTTTTGAGCGTCATAGACCTGCGTCATGCCGATCTTTTTACCGATGAGGGTGTTGATCATGGCTAAGCGGTAGGTGGAGGGTTTCCGTTTCGTGAGACCTACATTAGCGATTC
>CBIHRE010000092.1:0-12609 GCA_966212385.1 uncultured Akkermansia sp.
TCGCCTTCGGCGGATTCACCCTCTCTCGGCTTCACGGGGCTAGACATACAAGAACTCAAAGATCGAACCTGCCCGTTCTCTGCGTTCTTTGCGTTCTCTGCGGCCAATTTCAGAAGCTCTTGAGCTGCTCATGGCGGCCACGGCTCACTGATTCAGCGGATGCATGATGGAGTAGCGTCGTAACCGTTTTTAGAAGACGCTCTTCCGGTTGGTGCCTCTCGTGAAAGCGCCCGCAAGCGGGCCGCCTACGCGGCTACGACTGCCCAGCTCAGGGCAGGGTGACGCGGAGGCGGAGGAAGCGCTTGGCGCCGGAGGGGAGCGGGGTGGCTTCGCGGACGAGGACGGTTTCGGTGGCGCCGTGGTCGGTGACGTTCACCTCGACGGGAGTGGTGGCGGTCCAGGTGGCGAGATCGCCGGAGGCTTCGAGCGCGTAGGCGAGGTCGGTGGCGAGCTTGGCGCGGGTGTAGGCGAGGGCAAGGTAGCGCGTGCCGCCGATGTCGAGGACGCTGACGACGGGCAGGGCGGTGGCGGCGTCGGGGGCGAGGGGATCGAGGCCGAAGGCGTATTCGAGGAGGTTGGTGGTGCCGTCGCCGTCGGCGTCGGCCGCGGGGCCGCTGAAGGCGGGGAGGGCGAGCTGGGCGGGCGTGAAGACCTGCGCCTGCCAAGCCGCGTGAGGGGTGGCGACGGCGATGGTGAAGGAGGCGGTGACCGTGATGGTGATGTTGTGCGAGGTGGCGGTCTCGAAATCGAGCAGGCCCGAGGAGGCGAGGGTGGCGACGCCGGTGGAAAGGTTGATGACGAAGCGGCCGCCGGCGTCGTCGGTGAGGGAGATGGTGAACGGATCGGCGTCGTAGTCGTAGGAGAAGGCCGCGATGCCGACGGAAGCACCGGCGGAGGCTCCTTCGGCGACGTGGTTGGCGGAATTGTCGAAGTTCAAGGGCTCGATGGGGGGAGTAGTTGGAGAGCGAGATGGGGAAGGTGTTTGTGCCGGTGATGCCGCCCGCGCTGGCACGGGAGTTTTTCAGTCCACGCGCGGGCGAGCGTCGGGCGCTATCGCGAGTGCGACGACGCGGCTGTCGCGGATACTGATCCGAGCGTTGATCGCATGGGATTCGCGACGACACGGTTTTGGACGCGCCCTCTCTAATAAAGATTCGCGCCGTCCGTATCAGGGGAGGCGACACGCTGCCGTCGTCCCTGATCCCTCCTCACATGAAATCATCCGCCCCCGTCGTCGCTCGGCGAGCAACGCGATTGCGTCCCCGATGTGGAATCAATAATCCCTGACGCCTGCCCTTGGGCTTCGCCGAGATGTTTTTGGCATGCATCATTTTTCAGCGTTCCGAAAATGAAAACACACCGCCCCGCCACCCGCTTCGCCACCGCCCTTCTAATGACTGCTTTGGCCGGCTTCCCGACTTTCGCTCAAAATGCAGCGTCTTCGGACGCCGCAGCTTCCGCCGCGGCCGACATCGCCGCGCTCCGTGCCGACTACGAAGCCGGCCTCAAGCGTCTCCTCAAAAAATATGTCGCCGCCGACGACGTCGCGGCGGCTGCGGAGGTTAGCCACGAGCTCGACCGAATCGCGCCGGCCAAATCGGAGCCCGAGAGCGGCCCGGCGCCGCTCGGCACCTGGAAATGGATCGGCTATTCCTACGCAATCTTCGGCTCCGACGGCATTGTCACCTCCAACGGGAACAAAGGCATCTGGAAGTGGACCGACCGGGCCGAAGGCAAATTTCGTGTCTCTTGGGTGAACGGTTACGTCGACGACATAACCGTTGCGCCGAACGGCAAGACGCTGCACGGCGTCAATAACCAGCAGGACAAATTCGTGGCCAACTTCATCGAGCCGGAGAAGAAATCGCAGCAGACGAAATAAGCGCGACGCCATGAACAAATATCTCCTCGCCTCCATTTTCGCACTCGTCCCCGCGGCCGTCCAAGCGGACTCCGCCGTGTCCTCCGAAATCGCCGCGCTTAGGCGCAACTACGACGACGCCCTGTTTCGTTTGATCAAGAAGTGCGTCAAAGAGGGCGACCTCGCCGGGCTCGAGGAAACCGGCCTCGCGCTAAAAACAATCCGGCCTTCGTTCCCCGAAGTGAAAGAGGAGAAGGGGCTCGTCGGCCATTGGCGCTGGAACAACGACTACCCCGTGGTCATCAGCCCGGACGGGTTCGCCGTCTGGAATGGCAAAAGCTTCGGCATTTGGAAGTGGCTCAACGAGCAGAAGCGCGAAGCCGAGATCAAATGGGCCAACGGCTACATCGACACCTTCACCATATCGCCGGACGGGAAGAACCTGCACGTCGTCAACAACCACGACGATAGATACGTGGTCCGGAAGTCCGAGAGCGCGGAATAGCCCGAGGAGGTCGCGATGGCGGGGCGAGTAAGACGCCGAAAAGCCCGCGGCGGGTTGGGCCGCGGGCTTTTCGTTTTCTGCGGGGCACAGGCTGGGCCTGCGTCGCGCGAGGGATGCACCACACATCCCCCGCGCGCGGCCTCGTCACCACGACGGGGCCGGATCGATTGAACGATCAGCGCAGGAAGGCTTCGTGCAGGCCGCCGTCGACGGTCACGATCTGACCGGTCGTCTTGCTGAGGCGCTGCGTGACTAGCAGGAAGTAGGCTTCGGCCTGGTCGGCCGGGGTGATCGGGGCCTTCGTGAGCGTCCGGTCGGCGTAGAACTGCGCGAGTTTTTTGACGAGGGATTCCGTAGCTTCGTCGTCGGTGTAGGGGATGTTGTATTTCGCCAACGAGCCGATGACGCGGTCGCGGGGGAACATCGCGGAGCCCTGCACCACGGTCGCGGGGGCGACGCCGTTCACACGGACGAGCGGGGCGAGCTCGATGGCGAGCTCGCGGACGAGGTGGTTGGCGGCGGCCTTGGACGTGTCGTAGGCGAGCGAGCCTTTCTTGGCGACGGCGGCGTTGGCGGAGGTGGTCAACACGAGGTTGCCGCGCAGGCCTTGGAGTTTCCAGGTCTTGAAGGCTTCGTCGGCGACGAAGTAGCTGCCGGTGACGTTGATGTTGAAGGTGAGCGCCCATTTGTCGTCGGGGATGTGGCCGGTGGTGTCCGAGGGGACGAAGATGCCGGCGGTGACGCAGATGGAGTCGAAGCCGCCGTAGGCGAGCGCGACCTGGTCGAGCATGGCGCGGATGGAGGCGCGGTCGGTGATGTTGCAGGCGAGGCCGAGGGCGGGGCCGCAATTCGAGATGCCGCTGCCGGCGACGCCGATGCCGAGGCCGAGTTTCTTGGTGAGCTCGGCGGCGGTGGCTTCGGCGGCGTCCTTGTTGAGGTCGACGCACACGATGTGGGCGCCTTCCTTGGCGAGGCGGTGGGCGGTCTCCTTGCCGATGCCGGAGCCGGCGCCGATGACGAGGATGACCTGGCGGGCGAGCTCCTTCTCGGCGGGCATGCGCTGGAGCTTGGCCTCTTCGAGGAGCCAATACTCGATGTCGAAGGCTTCCTGCTGCGGGAGGGAGATGTATTTGTCGATCGCCTCGGCGCCGCGCATGACCTCGACGGCGCAGTTGTAGAACTCGGCGGTGACGCGGGACTCGGACTTGTCCTTGCCCCAGGCGATCATGCCGAGGCCGGGGATGAGGACGACGGTCGGGTTCGGGTCACGCATCGCGGGCGAGTTGGCGCGGCGGCAGACGTTGTAGTAGCCGGTGTAGTCGACGCGGTATTGGTCGAGCGCGGCGGCGAGCTTGAGTTTGAGCGCGGCGGCGTCCTCGGTCTGGGGATTCCAGTCGACGTAGAGGGGCTTGATCTTGGTGCGGAGGAAGTGGTCGGGGCAGGAGGTGCCGAGGGCGGCGAGGCGCGGGGCGTCGGCGGAGTTGACGAAGCGGAGGATCTTCTCGTCGTCCTGGATGGTGCCGATGAAGCGCTTCTGCTGCGAGACCTGGCCGCGGAGCCAAGGGAGGATGGCGGCGAGGGTGGCGCGGCGCTTTTCTTCGGGGAGGGTCTGATACTTTTGGCCGCCGAAGGCTTTGGCGTCGCCGCCCTTGGCCTGGTATTTCGCCTCGATGTAGGCGGAGGCTTTTTCGATGCAGTCGAGGGTCCAAGTGTAGCAGGCCTTCTCGTCGTCGGCCCAGGAGATGAAGCCGTGCTGGCCCATCATGATGGCGCGGACGGAGGGTTGCTCGCGGGAGATTTTTTGCATCGCGAGACCGAGCTCGAAGCCGGGGCGCATCCACGGGACGTAGGCCATCTGGCCGCCGAAGATTTCCTGGGTGAGCTCCTGGCAACGCGCGGACGCCGCGATGGCGATGATCGCGTTGGGGTGCATGTGATCGACGAACTTGCCCGGCAGGAAGCTGTGCAGGGGGGTGTCGATCGAGGAGGCGCGGGGGTTGAGGTTGAAGGTGGCGTGGGCCTGCATGGCGACCATCGCATCTTCGGCCTCGGTCTTGAGGCCCTTGTCGGGGCGGGCGTTGTAGACGCTTTGGAGGGCGAGGAGCTTTTCCTGGTAGAGGGAGGAGAAGAACTCGCGGCCGGCGGTGCGGAGGTCGCCGCCCGAGCCTTTCACCCAGAGGACCTCGACCGGCTGGCCGGTGATGGGGTCCTTCGCGGTCAACTTGGAGGAGGTGTTGCCGCCGCCGGTGTTGGTGATGCGCTGGTCGGAGCCCAGGATGTTGGAGCGGTAGACGAGGCGACCGACGGGATCGAGGGACGCGGCTTTGGCGTCGTCCCAGCTGTAGTTGACGTATTGATACGAGGGCATGTGGGAAAGGGGAGCGATGGAGAGATGGCCGCAAAGAGGCGCAGAAGGCGCAAAAGGAGCCGCCAAGAAATGCGCGGGTTCGGGCTGGGTTTTTCTTAGTCGCGGTTAGGCGGGCTAATGGGGCGGGGGATAAAAGAGCCGCTCCCGCGGACGGAGCGACGAAACAGGCGGATCAGCGCTTGGAGAGGACGGCCTTTTCGTAGGCGGCGATCTCGGTCATGAAGCCGAGGCCGGCGGGGGTGTTGTTGCGGTTGCAGAACTCGTCCCAGACCGGGCCGAGCGGAAGGGCGCGACTTTCCTCGAAGAGGGCGAGGCGGAGGGCGTGGTTGCCGGCCTTTTCGGCGGCGCGGAGCTGGGCGGCGGGTTCGAGGAGGGCGGCGAGGAGGGACTTCTGAGCGGCGCGGGTGCCGATGACCCAGGCGGCGATGCGGTTGATCGACGCGTCGAAGTAGTCGAGGCCGATGGCGGTGCGGCCGAGGAAGTTTCCGCGGACGAGCTCCTCGAAGATGGCGCGGGTGGGGTCGTCGGCGGTGACGACGTGGTCGGAGTCCCAGCGCACGCCGCGGCTCACGTGGAGGAGGAGGGCGGGGGCGAATTGAAGGACGGAGGAGATCTTGTCGGCGAGCTGCTCGGTGGGGTGGAAGTGGCCGGCGTCGAGGCAGTAGGCGACGTCGCCGCGCTTGAGCGCGTAGCCGAGGTAAAACTCGTGGGAGCCGACGGTGTAGGACTCGGCGCCGATGCCGAAGAGCTTGGATTCGACGGCGTCGAGGTGGTGTTTGGCGTTGAGCTTTTCGGCGAAGACCTTGTCGAGGGAGTCGGCGAGGCGGGCGCGGGGGGCGGCGCGGTCGAAGGGCGTGTCCTTGGAGCCGTCCGGTATCCAGACGTTGGTGACGGTGCGGGTGCCGAGCTTCTTGCCGAACCAGGCGCCGATGCGGCGGGATGCGGCGCAGTGGGCGATCCAGAAGTCGCGGATGGCCTTGTCGGGGTGCGACAGGGTGGCCTCGGCGGACTTCGGGTGGGAAAAGTTGGACGGGTTGAAGTCGAGGCCGTGCAGCTTGCGCTCCTGCGCCCAGTCGACCCAGGAGGCGAAGTGCTTGGGCTCGATGGCGTCGCGGTCGACGGGCTTGCCGGCGAAGTCGGCGTAGATGGCGTGGAGATTGAGGCGATGGCGGCCGGGGAGGAGCTTGAGGACGAGGTCGAGGTCTTGGCGGAGTTGGTCGAGGGTGCGGGCCTTGCCGGGATAGTTGCCGGTGGCCTGGATGCCGCCGCCGGAAAGGGTGGCGTCGGCTTTCTCGAAGCCGCCGACGTCGTCGCCTTGCCAGCAGTGGAGGGAAATAGGGGTTGCGGCCAAGGTCGCGAGGGCGGCCTCGACGTCGACGCCGAGGACGGCGTAGGTGTCGCGCGCGGCGGCGAAGGCGGCGGAGCTGGAAGCGGGTTTCTTGCTGCGGGAAGCGGTGGCCATGGAGGGGAAGGGACGAGTTGTTTGGGAGAATTTGGTAGATTTCGAGCAATTTATCGCAGGAATTGAGGCGCCGAGGGCAGACTTTCCCGGTGTTGTGTAACCCAATCGGTGACGGAACTCCGAGGGGCGGAGCGTAAGCCCTGCAAGGGGAAGATGGTAAGGGGGGGGCGGGGGGGCGGTTGTCCGAGCGAGGTTGCTGCGGATTTTCAAGCGATGTCGCGCGGTGAGACACGCGGAGGCTTGCGAGGGCGCAACAACAGGCGAACGCCGATCCCTTGATCCTTCGTCGAGGCTCCGAAGAAGCGGCGTGCTGGTTCCCCGTGAGATGCGCAGCGGGAGGGGATGCCGTGAGCGCTTCGTGAGATGCGCTCCGGCCATCAGCACCTGGTGGCGTGCGTTTCAGTCGGAGCTCCGTGGTTTCCAATCGGGCTCTACGTGGCTTGTCAGGGGGCGAGAGGGAGAATGGCGACGGCGCGGAAGAAGCGGGCGGTGGCTGGGGAGGGGAGGGTGAAGGAGCGGACGGTGCGCGCGCCGGCGTCGGGGGCGAAGGTGCCGAGGGGCGAATCGGTCCAGGTGGCGGCGGAGAGCTGGGAAGTGTATTCTACTCGGTAGCGACGCGTCTCGCTGGAGGTGAACTCGAGGGTGATTTGCGTGAGGTCGCCGACGATGGTCTGGCTCACGATCCGGAAATAGTCTGCGCGGTCGCGCGGGTCGGTGCCGGAGACGTATTCGGAGGCGTCGGTGACGCCGTCGTGATCGAAGTCGGTGCCCGGGCCGGCGGTGGCGATCGTGGAGAAGTTTTCGCGCTCCCAGGCGTCGTCCATGCCGTCGGCGTCGGTGTCTGGCCGATCAAGGGGGCCGGTGCGCAGGTCTGAGGAGGCGAACGAAATCCAGCCGATGTTGGCGGAGTAAACGTAGCCGCTGAAGTAGCCCGTGGTGAGATCGACACGGGGCTGGTTGGGGTCGTTGGGCGCGGCCCAGCCGAAGTTGATCCAGCCGATGTTGGCGCCGTAGGCGTAGCCGGAGAAGGCGCCGGAGGCGTCGAGGTTGACGCCGTAGTCGTCGGGGGAAGCGGCGGTGTTGCCGTAGGCGTGGCCGTTGGCGGGCGAGCCGTCGCCGACGTGAATCCAGCCAAAGTTGGGCGCGGCGAGCCAGCCGGAGAGGAAGTATTCGCCGACGCGGAGGCCATGGCGGGCGCTCGGACGGGCGTCGATCCAGCCGGCGTTGGTGGCGTATAAGTGGTGGGCGAGTCGGGAGACGGTGGAGGGGCGCGCGGGAGCGGGGCTGTCGACGTTGCGTGGATCGGTGCCGGCTCGGTATTCGTCGAGGTCGGAGACGCCGTCGTGGTCGAAGTCGGTGAGGGCCCCGGCGGTGGCGAGGTTGCCAAAATGGGCGCCCTCCCACGGGTCGGGGATGCCGTCGGAGTCGGTGTCGGGGAAGTTGACGATATCCTGGCGCAGGCCGACTGCGCCGAGATCGATCCAGCCGAGGTTGGCGGAGTAGGCGAAGCCGAGGAAACGGCCGGTGAGCAGATCGGTGCGCGGGCGGCGCGGGTCGTCGGGGGTGGCCCAGCCGAAGTTGATCCAGCCGATGTTGGCTCCGTAGGCATGACCGGAGAGGTTGCCGGTGGCGTCGCGATTGACTCCGAAGTCGGAGGTGGAGGTGTTGGCGTAGACCGGTCCGAAGGCGGAGGAAGCGGCGGGGGTGCCGTCGCCGAAATCTATCCAGCCAAAATTGGCGGCATGGGCGCGACCGGAGAGGAAGGAGGCGTGGACGCGCAGGCCGAGCGCGGCGGAAGGGCGGGCGTTGATCCAGCCGGTGTTGGCGGAGTAGGCGAAGGGCGAGCCGAGCGCGAGGGCGGGGCCGCGGCCGTATTGGAGGTGATCGACCTCGATGGGGCCGCCATTCGAGATGCGGATGGCGGAGATGCCATCGGCGCAGGTGACGCCGTAGAAGCGGTCTTCGGCGACTTCTCCGGTGATCGAGTCATCGGCATGCGTGCCTTCGATCATACCGAGCGAGGCGCCGGTGGAATCGAAGGCCTCGAAGGTGACGGTTCCGCTGCTTGTCGAGCCGTCGGTCCAGACGATGCCGACGTGGGTGGGGTAGGCGCCGAGGACGGCGGGATCGAAAACAAAGCGGAAACCGTCGCCGCTCCACACGGCGTCACCGTAGTGATCGGCACCGTCGTTGTTGAGGCCATTGACCGCGCCATCGTCTTCGTCGACGGAGTCGACGAGACCGGGTCCGAATTGGGAGCTGAGGATCTGAGTTGCGGGCTCGGCCATGCTCACGCCGGGCGTGTTGAGCGCGTGGTCCTCCCAAGTCTCGCGGTAAAACCAAGCGAACGACAGCGGGGCGAAAGGACTGTCGGCGGCGCGAAGGTAGGGCGTGGGGCCGAGGAAGGTGGCGCTGCCCGCGGTGCCGTCGCCCGGGGCGAGGCTGCTGTCGGCGCGCGTGAACGTGGCGGCGGTGAGAAGGGCGGCGAGGGCGAGCGACGCCGGGCGGGCGGCTTTCATGGCCGGGGCGATGAAGCAGGTGAGAAGGAAGCGGGAAAAGGCGCCCTCAGGGCATTTCGTATCTGTTGGTGATGACGTTGCTCGGTGAGCCGGTGCCGACGCCGAAAGTATCGTAGTTGAAGGTGCATCCGATCGCGATGGCCGCGGTGAAGGGTGTGCCTGACTTGCTGGCGACGCTGATGTAGGAATGCTTGATGATCTGGCCGACGAAGCCGATGCCGCCGGAGATGCCGGCCGTGCAGGTATCGATCACGTTGCCGGAAATGGCGGCATTTGGCGCCGTGGTATACCCATAGCCGATGGTGCAGCCGCGGATGTTGTCCCCTTGGATGCCGTAGCCGCTGTAGAGGGAAACGGAGCAATCGGACACGAGATTGCCGCGGATGCCGGCGAGGGCCGCGTAGCGCACGGAGCTGGCTTGGACCTGGGAGGCGCCGAGGCCGAAGCCGGGGAAGGCGCCCCCGCGCAGATTTTCGACGCGCGTTCCCTTCGTCGGCGAAAAGAAGTTTCCCGAGAGAGTGCCAAGGGCCACGCCGTTGGCGAAACCGATGGTGGCGGGGTCTAGGTTGTAGGTGGTCTCGGCGCCGGCGCCATCGACCACGCCGTTGCGCACGACGATGCCGGTGTTGGCGGATGCCACGCCGGAGCCGGCGCGCGGGTTGGCGGTGGAGGAGACGGTGAAGCCGTTGAGGTCGAGGGTGACGTTGTCGGCGTTGATCGTGATGCCGTCGCCGCTCGCGACCGTGACCGGACCGACGAGCACGTAGGAACCGGGTTGGCTGATGACGATGGTGGACGTGGTGACGACACCGGGCGTCCCGAGCGGCGTGCGCGGCTCGATTTGATCGAGAGTCTTCATGCTCGGCGCGGGGGCGCCGGGCGGGGTGAGGGCGCCTTGGGCGAAGGCGGACGAGGCGAGGACCAAGCTGACAAACGCGCCTGAGAGCGCGGCGAGAAGCGGGCGGGAAGTATGCATGGCGATAGGTTGAAGCGGAAAGGAACGCCGGATCGGGCCTAGGCGGCCTGAGGAAAACTCCGCAGGCGGACGACAGGCGCCAGCAGGCGCCTCGCCATGGAAAGCACAAGGCTCAAATTGAAAGCGAGTGGCGGGAGGCGTTTGCCCGCGCCCCCTCCCGCGCCGCTATCAGGCAGGGCGGGGCGATCAGCCGAGGAAGCCGAGGCGTTCGTGTTTGGCGCCCAAGATCGTGTCCGCGGGCGTCTCGAGCCAGCGGTCGAGGACGGTGGCGTAAACGGAGCGGAAGTCGGTGGAGAAGGTGAGGTCGGCGTTTTTCTCGACCGCGAGGCTCGGGGCGCTGCCGTGGAGCGAGCCGTGGATCTGGCGGCCCATGACGAAGAGGGGGGCGGCGGTGCCGTGGTCGGTGCCGGCGGACTGGTTCTCGTTGGGGCGGCGGCCGAACTCGGAGAAAGTCATGGTAAGAACCTGGTCGTCGAGCTTGCGGGCGGTGAGATCCTTTTGGAAGGCGGAGAGTCCCTCGGAGAGCTGACGGAGAAGATTGGCGTGGCCGCCGAGCTGGTTGGCGTGGGTGTCGAAGCCGCCGAGGCTGACGAAGTAGACGCGGGTGGAGAGTCCGGCGGCTATCAGGCCGGCGATGTTGCGCAGGGACTGGGCGAAATTGCCGCCGGGGTAGGCGGTCTCGGGCTTGTTGGCGTCGATGATCGATTGTATTCGTTTTTCGGCGACGAGCGAATCCATCAGGGTGGCGCGGAGGAAGGCGTGGTTGGCGTGCTCGTCGTGGTCGTGGGCGTCGGGGCGGGCGGAGAGGCCGGCGTCCTTGCGGGAGGCGAGGCGTTCGAGCAGGGCGACCTCGTCGCGGCCGGCGCGGCCGGAGCGGGCGCCGAGGGTGAGGCCGTAGGTGTTGTGCGGCGACAGGCCGCCGAAGGATTGCGGGACCTCGGCGTTGATGTGGATGGCGTCGGGCTCCTTGTCGGTCGCGAAGGCGGGGATGTCGGGGCCGGCGCAGGCGTTGTCGAGGAAGCGGCCGATCCAGCCGGTGGAAACCGACTCGTCGGACGCGGAGGCGGTTTCCCAGATCTCGGTGGAGCGGAAGTGGGAGCGGTTCGGATTGGGGTAGCCGACGTTTTGGACGATGCCGAGGCGGCCGTCCTGAAGGAGCGAGTGAAAGCCGGCGAGGGAGGGATGGAGGCCGAGATGATCGTCGAGACGGAGGACGTCCTTCTCCTTGAGCGCGAGGGTCGGGCGGAGGGCGTGGTAGGCGGGATCGGAGAAGGGGACGACGGTGTTGAGGCCGTCGTTGCCGCCGGCGAGCTGGACGAGGACGAGGATGCGGCGGTCTTTTTCGGGCTTCGGGGCGGCGAGCGCGCTTTGGACGAGGAACTGGGGGGCGAAGCGGCTGAAGGCGAGGAGACCCACGCCCTTGGTGCCAAGGCGGAGGAATTCGCGGCGGGTGGAGGGAAGGAGGGGGCGCATGGGGCGGGCGGTTGCGAACGGGGACGGTGCGAACGAGGGGGACGGGACGGGGCGAACGGGGCGTATCAGCAGAGTTGATACTCGGGGGATTGGAGGACGGTGATGGAGACGCGCCGGGCGCGATCCTCGAACGCGACGGCGTCCGGAGCGGCGGCGAGGTAGTCGACCAGGGCGGAGCGGTAGCCGTCGTCCACCCGGCCGGGCAGGAAGTAATCGCAGAGGCGGTCGGCGATGCCGCGCGGGCCGAGCGTGGTGAAGGCCTGGATGCGTTCGTCGTCGACGGTGAAGCGGCGGTGGCCGGCGTCGCGCGCGACCTCGAGCTCGAATTTTTCGTCGGCGTTGAAGCGCTCCTGGTCGAGGGGCGAGCAGAGGGTCTGCGCGAGCTGGCGGCGGGCGGCGAGGGTGGAGGAGTTTATCCAAAGGCGTCCGCCGACCCAGCCGCGGACGTTGGGCGGTTGGAACATCTGCTGGCCCATCTGGCGGAGGGGTTGGAGGGTGGTGCGTTCGAGCGGAATGACGTCGAGCCCCAGGTCCTGGACGAGGCCGAGATAGTAGTGGAGGGGGCTCTTGATGAAGTTGGCGCGGTAGTCCGGGTGGTAGAAGACGGCCGAGCCGAAGAAGCGCAGGCAGAGTTCGCGGAGGTCGAAGCCGGCGGAGCGCCATTCCTCGCCGAGCGGGGCGAAGAACTCGTGCGGGAGCGATTGGTCCGTGAGGTAGAAGCGTGCCATCTCGCGCGGCAGGAAGGTGGCGGCGGCGGGCTGGGCGTAGGCGAGGTCGACGACCTCGTCGCCGGTGAAGGGGCCGGTTTTGCCGAAGATCTTTTTCTCGCCGGTGTCGTGCTCGCGCGCGGCGAGGCGAAACCCCTCCTGGAGGTTGTAGCGGTAGCCGGTGAAGGCGCGGGCGGCCTGCTTGATGTCGTCTTCGGAGTAGTGGCCCTCGCCGAGGGCGAATAGCTCGAAGAGCTCGCGGGCGAAGTTTTCGTTGGGGGCCTTCTTTGAGCTGCGGTTGAGATCGAGGTATTCGATCATCGCGGGCGAGCGCGAGACGGCCTTGGCGAGCGCGGGCGCGGGGCCGGCGCCGCCGGAACGCAGGATGTCGAAGTGGCGGTAGAGGAACTCGGCGCGGCGGACTTTTTCGAAGCTCACGACGTAGACGTCGGAGAGGAAGAGGAGCCATTTCTCGTAGACGGCGCGGGACGGATCGACCGCGGCCTGGAGCCATTTGAAGGCGAACTCCGCCGCGGAAATGCGGTTGAGCTCGCGCTCCTCGCGTTCTAGACCTTGGCGGTCCTCGGGCGTGGGGGCGGATTTTTTGAGCGGTTGGAGCTCGGCGATGCGCTCGTTGGCGCGGGCGAGGAAGACCGGGCGTTCCAGCGTCGGCGGCGTTTTGGGGAAGATGCGTTCGAGGGTGGCGGCGAGGCCGTCTTTGACGGCGCGGGCGACCTC
>CBIHRE010000093.1:0-12569 GCA_966212385.1 uncultured Akkermansia sp.
GGCGGCGACGGAGTTCTTGGGCTTTTTCAGGTTGGCGGGCTCAAGGACGACGTTTTTCAGGCTGATGGCCCCGGCGTGTTGAACAACTTCGGACTCGGTGAGCCCTCTGAAAACGGATTCAGAGACGCGGATGTTATCGATGACGGCTCCTTCGAAGCCGCGGATGTAGAAGAGGCGCGGCGCGTCGCTGGCGGTGACGAGGTCGAGCTGCACGTTGCGCACGGTGGGGGGGAATTTGCCGTTGGCGCCTTCCTCGTAGAGGAGGTCGATGGTGACGACGGCTTCGACGACCTTGCCGATTTTCACGTCGCGCATGAACACGTTCTCGAGGACGCCGCCGCGGACGGCGTTGCTCTTGAAGCGAAGGGCGCGGTCGAGGTCGGGGCTGTCCATCGTGCAGTTTTCGACGAAGACGTTGCGGATGCCGGCGCTGCACTCGGAGCCGAGGACGACGCCACCGTGGCCGTCTTTCATGGTGGAGTTGCGGACGATGATGTTGGAGGAGGGGATGGGGACGCGGCGGCCGTCGCCGTTGCGGCCGGACTTGATGGCGATGCAGTCGTCGCCGGTGTCGAAGACGCAGTCCTCGATCAGCACGTCCTGCGAGGACTCGGGATCGCAGCCGTCGTTGTTGCCGCCGTGGGAGCGGACGGTGACGCCGCGGACGGTGACGTTTTGGCAGAAGGCCGGGTGGATGACCCACATGGGCGAGCGGAGGATGGTCACGCCCTCGATGAGGACGTTCTTGCAGCGGTAGGGCTGGACGAAGTTGGGGCGGAGGAAGCTGCCGTCGCCGAAGATGCGTTGCGCGACCGGCGTGTCGGTCTCGGCGAGGGCGACGAGGCGGTCGCGGGCGGGGCGTTGTTTCTGGGCGGCGCCCTGGCCCTTCTTGTTCCAGCTCCACCAGTCGTCGGTGGTCGAGCCGCCGTCGATGGTGCCCTTGCCGGTGAGGGCGATGTTCTCCTGCTCGAAGGCGTAGACGAGCGCGGAGTAGTTCATCAACTCGACGCCTTCCCAGCGGGTCTGGACGATGGGGTAGTCGGCGGGGTTGGTGGAGAAGAGGAGCGTGGCGCCTTCGGAAACGTGGAGGTTGACGTTGCTCTTCAGGTGGATCGCGCCGGTGCGCCAGACGCCGGGGGGAACGACGACGCGGCCGCCGCCGGCCTTGTTCGCGGCGGCGATGGCGTCGCGGATGGCGGGGGTGTTGGCATTGGCGGCGGCGTCTTCGCCGGCCTTGGCGCCGAAGTCGGTGATGGGGAAGTCGCGCGCCGGGAAGGTCGGGGCCTTGATGCGGGCGAGCGCGGTCTCGTAGTCCTGCCAGCCGCGGGCGACGAACTCACGGGGCGCGGCGGCGGCGGGTTTGCGGGGCATGCCGCCGAAGAGGCGGTCGATCTCGATGCCGGCGGAGATGAAGGGGCCGACGCCCTTGTGGTCGTTGTCGATGATGGGCTCGCTGATGTAATACTCGAAGGAGCCGTCGCGCGGGTGGCCGTTCTTGCCCATGCCGCCGAGGCCGGCGACTTCGCAGCACTGGGTGAGGCTGATGGTGCCGTCTGGGTTGGTGCGGATGAGATCGCGGATGAGGCCTTCGTAGCCTTTCAGGACGACGGGCAGATATTTTTCGCGGGAGAGGACGCCTTGGTTGATTCCCTTGGCGAGCGCGTAGACCAGCATGCTGGAGCCGGTGCCTTCGAGGTAGTTGCCCTTGCGCGCGCCTTGGTCGGTGACCTGCCACCAGAGGCCGGTGGCGGGGTCCTGCCAGCGGGCGACGCCGGCGGCGACGCGGTTCAGGATCTCGTGGATCTTGGGCAGGTCGGGATGGTCGGCGGGGAGATATTCGAGCGAGTCGACGATGGCCATGGCATACCAGCCGATGGCGCGGCTCCAGAAGCCGGGGGAATCGCCGGTCTGCTTGTTGGCCCAAGGTTGCTGGCGAGCCTCGTCCCAAGCGTGGAAATAGAGGCCGGTCGCCGGATCGTAGGCGTGTTTGTCCATCAGGACGATCTGCTTGACGACGTCGTCGGAAAGCGGGCGCTCGCCGAAGGCTTGGGCGTAGTGGGCGAGGAAGGGCGAGGCCATGAAGAGGCCGTCGAGCCACATTTGATTTGGATAACGTTTTTTGTGCCAGAAGCCGCCCTCGCTGGTGCGGGGGTGGGTGCGCATCTGGTCGCGGAGCTGCTCGATCGCGGCGCGGATCGCGGGCGAGCGGTCGCCGTCGGCCCAGGCGCGGACGAGGTTCTTACCGGGGGTGACGAGGTCGATGTTGTATTCCTCTTTCGAATATCCGGCGATGGAGCCGTCGGCGGAGAGGAAGGAGGTGGCGGTGCGGGCGCCGTAGGTGCGCAGGGCGTCGTCGCCGGTGTAGTCGGCGAGGCGCATCATCGACAGGCCGACGAGGGGCGCGGTGTAGCTCCATTTCGCCTTCGGGTTGGCGTCGAAAAACATCCGCTCGCCCTGGCGTTGCTGCTCGGAGCGGGTCATGCGTTCGGACCATTCGAGGGCGGAGGCGCCGGCGAATTTGGGCGCGGGTTCCTTGGCGGCGGGGGCGGCGGAGGGGGCTTGGGTGGAAGCGGCCGGGCCGACGCAACCTTGGAAGAGGGCGCAGGCGGTGACGGCGAGGGGAAGGATACCGAGGCGAGCGAGCAGGGACATGGGAAAGAGCGGGGTTTGATCAGTTGGAGAGGGTGATACGAACGGGGGCGCGGGCGCGGGCGGCCTCGGACAAGACGTAGGAGAGCCACGCTTTCTGGTCGGCGAACTGGCCGGAGCGGGTCCAGCCGGCGCCGGCGAGGTAGCGGAGGGCTTCGCCGGGTCTGGCCTTGGCGAGGACGAGTTGGTTGCGGTCGTCTTCGGCGAAACCGGTGAAGTTTTCTTGTTCGACGATCACGACGGCGGTGCCGAGGGAGTCGAGCGAAGCGGTCTCGGTCCACTGGACGAGCGTGGCTTCGGGGGCGGACGGGGAGAGCGTTTCCTTCGGGTTTTGCTTCTTTTCGAAGGGCGTCTTGGTGAGGCCGACGGCGACGCCGAGTTCGGGGTCTTTGCCGGTGGCGGCGAAGGTGCTCTCGACGGAGAAGAGGTTGTGGCCGGCGTCGAGGGTGAAGCGCTTCACCTCGGAGACGTAGACGCCGTCGGCGGCCCAGGTGTCGTAGGCGAGCTCGAAGACGGCGCGGACGGGACCGGCGGCGATCACGCGGGCGGTCTTGTAGTTGCCGGAAACGTAGAGGCGGCCATTGCTCCAGACGCCGGTGCCGCCGCAGCCGCGGGTGGCGGCGACGCCGAAGAAGTCCATGCCCTCGCCCTCGTCGTGGTGGTAGTGGTCGTGGCCCTTGTTATACCAGCGGTCGATGATCGGGTAGTCGACACGCTTGGCCCAGACATCGAGGCCGCTGGTGACGAGGACCTCCTTCACGACGCCGGCGGGCGCGGGGGCGGCGAGGGCGGGGCCGTAGGTGCGGTAGGCTACGCGGTCGCTTTCCCAGGCGAAGTCGTCGAGACGCTCCGGCACTTGGCGGGCGAAGGCTTTCACCGGAAAGGGCGGAGAAACGGTCTCGCTTTTCTCGACGGTGAACGAGGCGGATTTTTCGCCGGCGGCGAAGTCATGCTGGAAGATCAGTTCGCCGTAGGCGGCGCCGACGTTTTTCGGGTCCTTGGCGAGCGGGGCGACGTTGGTGACCTGGTAGGGGAGCGAGCGGCCGGAGGCGTCGCGGACGACGAGTTTTTGGAGGAGCGCGCCGGGCAGGGCCTTGTTCACCTCGGACCACGGGATCGTGATCGTCTCCGAGGGGCGGGCGATCTCGAGGTCGTGGGCGACGGTGACGGCGAGTTTTTCCGCGGCCTTGGCGGCCGCCGGAGCAAAGAGCGCGGCGGCGGCCGAGAGGTCGGCGAGGAGGGGACGGGGCAGATGCATGGGGATGCGGGAAAGGCGGAGGCCGGAAGGCCGGAAGACGGAAGGGCGCAGGACGGTCAGCGGGCGAGCCAGCCGCCGTCGACGGCGAGGATGTGGCCGTGGACGTAGTCGGAGGCGGGCGAGGCGAGGAAGACGACGGCGCCGGCGAGGTCGGAGGATTCGCCCCAGCGGCCAGCGGGGATGCGGTCGAGGATGGCTTGGTTGCGCACGGGATCGGCACGGAGCTGCGTGGTGTTGTCGGTCGCCATGTAGCCGGGGGCGATCGAGTTCACGTTGATGCGATGCGACGCAAGCTCGTTGGCCATGAGGCGCGTGAGGCCGGCGAGGGCGCTCTTCGACGCGGTGTAGGCGGCGACACGGACACCGCCTTGGAAGGAGAGCATCGAGGCGGTGTGGATGATCTTGCCGGGGCGCTTGGCGGCGACCCAGGCGGCGGCGACGCGCTGGCTGAGGCGGAAAACGGAGGTGAGGTTGGTCTCGATGACCTCGTCCCAATCGGCGAGCGGGGACTCGACAAAGGGGGCGCGTTTGATGGTGCCGCCGTTGTTCACGAGGATGTCAGGCATCGGGAGCGAGTCGCCGAGCGCGGCCATGAGGCGGTCGAGCGAGGGGCGGCTGGCTTGGTCGGCCGAGAACGTGTAGGCGCGGCGGCCGGTGGCCTCGATGAGGGCGCGCGTGGCGGAGAGGTCGCCGCGGGCGACGAGGATCACGTCCGCGCCGGCTTGGGCGAGGGCGAGGGCGAGGCCGGCGCCGAGGCCGCGGGAAGCGCCGGTGACGAGCGCGGTTTTTCCGTCGAGGCGAAAGGAATCGAGGATCGAGCTGGGGGCGGGGGGCATGGAGCGAGGAGCCAGAAGACTGAAGGCGGAGGTCCGAGGACCGGTGGACTCTTAGCGGAGCGAGGCGACGGGGGCGGGGTCCATGTCGGCGAACTCCTGGTTTTCGCCTCCCATGCCCCAGACGAAGGAGTAGCGCGCGGTGCCGACGCCGCTGTGAATCGACCACGGAGCGGAAAGGACGGCTTGCTCGTTGTGCACGAGGAGGTGGCGAGTTTCCTGCGGCTGGCCCATGAAGTGGAAGACGGCGTGGGCGGGCTGGACGTCGAAATAGAGATACACCTCGGAGCGGCGGAGGTGGGTGTGCGGGGGCATGGTGTTCCAGACGCCGCCCTCATCCATGCGGGTTACACCCATCACGATCTGGCAGGTGGGACAGGCGCCGGCGTGGATGAGCTTCGTCAGGCGGCGTTGGTTGGCGGTGGCGGGTCCTCCGAGGACGGCGGTCTCGGCCGAGGCGAAGGAAACGTGGCGCGTGGGGTAGGCGGCGTGCGCGGGGTAGCTGAGGAGCCAGAACTTTGCGGGAGCGCCGGCGTTTTCGGAGGCGAAGGAAACCTCCTTGGCGCCGCGGCCGACGTAGATCGCGTCGAGGGATTCGAGGCGGTGGGCGACGCCATCGACGGTGACGACGCCGGGGCCGCCGATGTTGACCACGCCGGCTTCGCGGCGCTCTAGGAAAAACGCGGAGCGGAGCTCGGGCAGGACGGGCAGCGCGAGCGGGGTGGCGGCGGGCACGATGCCGGCCGCGATGGTGCGGTCGGTTTCCCACCAGGCGAGGCGAAGGGCGCCGGGGACGAAGAGATCCTCGAGCAGATGTTCTTCGCGGAGGCGGCGGGTGTCCATGGCCGCGGTCTCGGCGGCGGAGTGGGTGAAGATGGTTTTCATCGTGGAAAATCGGCGCCGGTTTCGCGCGCGGTTCTCGACGAATCGCGAGGAGGAGACGGCGGGGCGGGGATGTGCTCGGGGGAAGGGGAAATTCGTTTCGTCGCTCGATTTGCGACAAGACCCCGGGACTTCAAACAGTCAGAAACCTCGCGGCGAGTGCGGAATGTTCCGCCGCCCTATTTTTCCGGTGTAGCGTAGGCACGCGCGGTTATCGATCTGCGCCATTCTAAGATTATCCTCTTTCCGAATGCCGGGATCCGAAGCTGGAATCCAAGCGCTTGGGGCGCGGCTCCAAGGCGCGGAAGGTGTCTGTCGCAAGGCCGGCCGCCCCCGCGCCCGCCGCTTGGATGTCGAGCCACGGGCGGAGGGACCCGCCCGTCCACCTAAAAGGTCAAAGCGTCGAGTAATTGGTATGAAATGGAGGATGCGCTCAGCCCTGTGGCGCCGGACTCGTGGGCCGGGGTTCCGCGAGCTGAAAGCCGTTCAGGTATTGGGAATTCCGGCTGTTGCGGCTCGTGCTGAAGCGGATCGCGCCCTCGGAATCGACGACGGCGCTCAGCTTGGTCCACGTGGTGCCGGAGGGGCTCAGGCTGAGCAGGCCGGTCTCCGGATTGAAGGTGTAAAGGCAGGCGTGGAAGCCGCCGAGGGTCTCCGCCGAGGCGGGCGCTCCGCCGGCGACGTTTGCCAACGCGAGCGTGCAGCGGATGCCTTGGCCTTCGCCGCTGGGATTGTCGGCGGACTGCGGGTCGTTTCCGGCGCCGTAGACGTAGAGATCGTAGGGTTTGCCGGGGACGAGCCCGCTGACCGTGAAGGTGAGCGAGTTGCCCTCCAGGTAGACGCGCCAGGCGCCGTCCATGAGCCCGGCGGGGACCGCCTGTTTGCTCTTCGAGTGGAAGGAAGGCTCGCTGCGCGCCTTGTCGGTCGCGAGGGAGGAGAGGGTGATGGTGACGGAGAGCCGGGCGGCGGTCGGGCGGCCGAGCGCGTCGACGAGCGGCACCGATTCCTTTTCCCCGATGGCCAGCGGGTGCCGGCCGACTTTACCGGCCGGGGTGGCGTTGTCGGTGCGGATGGCGGGGTCGGTCGCCTCGATGCCCGCCGGGCGGCGGATGCGGTTCCACATGGCGCCGGGCACGGGCGCGGCGGCGCTGTAGTTCCAACCGTTGCCGGGGACGGGGATGGCCAGGACGGGCTGGACGCTCGGTTTGGTCGCGAGGGAGACGAAGAGATCCTGGGCGAAGGCGAGGCCGGGGCAGCTCGCGAAGAGGGCGAACAGGGCTGCGGGCAGTGCGGAGCGGAGCGCGGGTGTTTTCATGGGGCGGGGCGGGCGCGCGAGTGTGCGAAGGAATGCTTCGCCGACAATTGGCGACTATGCGCGTATTGTTGAAATGAGCCTCGTTTTCCGGGGCGGACGGAAAAGATGTATCCGTTCAAAAATTACGATCGAATCGCCGCGGACGCCGGGCGGGCGGGCCGTCGACGCGGCGTTCGACGGTTCTACGCGTTGCGCCTGCGTCGATTGCGCCCGCGTTTCGCTCTTATCGTTGACTAAAATCCCGGGCGGCGACGCTCTGCCCGCACCCCCAGCCCCCAATGCCAGCCCCAGCGACCCTCCAGGACGTGGCCGAAAAGGCCGGAGTTCACCGCTCCACCGTCTCCCTCGCTCTGCGCGACAACCACCGCATCTCCGCGGAGGTGCGCGCCAAGATCCAGCGCATCGCCGACGAGCTCGGTTATCGCTCCAATCCGCTCGTCACCGCCCTCATGCGCTCGCGCCGCACGCGCCGCGCGCCGCGGCATGTCGTGCTCGCCTACGTCACCGACTACCCGACCCGTTACGGCTGGCGCCCGCCGCACCACGACCGGCCCGACTATTTCCCGGGCGCCGCGGCGCGGGCGTCCGAGCTCGGCTACAAGCTCGAGCATTTCTGGCTCGGCGAACCGGGCATGACTCCCGCGCGCTTCGCGCAGATCCTCGCCAGTCGCGGCATCAACGGCCTGCTCATCGGCCGGCTCCCGCCGGGCAAGGACGAGATCCAGCTTCCTTGGGAGCAGTTTTCCGCGGTCGCGCTCGGACTCACCCTGACCAAACCCGACCTGCACCGCGTGTCCGAGGACGCCTTCGCGTCGGCCACGATCGCCATGGATACCTGTCTCGCGAAGGGTTTCCGTCGCATCGGCCTCGTCATGTCGGAACCGGACGACAGCCCCAACATGGGCGACCGCTGGCTCGGCGCCTACCTTCGGTTCCAGCTTCGCATCGCGCCGGAGAACCGCGTCCCTTGCTGCGAATATCCGGCGGACGGCGATTTCTCCGGCAACCTTCTTCGCTGGTGGGAGACGCATCGGCCCGACGTGGTTCTTGCGACGCGCAGCGAGCCCGTCATGGCGATCCTCGAGGCCGCCAAAAGCGCGCGCGCGGCGCGTCCGATGCACTTTCAGTTGGTGAACGAGAAACCCGAGCGCGGCATCCCCGGCGTCCATCTCGATCCCGGCATCGTCGGTTCCCTCGCGGTCGACATGCTGGTCGGCATGATGCACCGCGGCGAGACCGGCCTGCCCAGCGAACCGCACCATGTGCTGGTGCCGGGCCGCTGGGTGGAAACGCCGCTCCCGGGA
This sequence comes from uncultured Akkermansia sp., assembly GCA_966212385.1. Classification (GTDB taxonomy): domain Bacteria; phylum Verrucomicrobiota; class Verrucomicrobiia; order Opitutales; family Opitutaceae; genus IMCC26134_A. The sequence goes on from CBIHRE010000093.1 coordinate 8,242, forward strand.
GCCACGCCGAAGCCGAAAGCCCGACGCGCCGCCTGATCGGCGACGCGCCAGCGACCGAAGACAGGCGGCGATATGCGCAACAATGCGCGCAGCACCGCCTTTGTTCCCCCGTCCGCCCCGGCCGAAGCTCGGCGCGTTACCCGCGCGAGGCCGCCCCGCCTCTTTCACCCACTCCGCCCTTCATGTCGTCCTTGAAGCTCTGCCGCCGCCTTCCCGGGCTCGCGTCCCTGTTGCTTGTCACGCCCCTGTTCGCCGCGCCGGCCTTGGATTGGAAGGCGGCCATGCCGTCCATCCCCACCGCCGTATTTAACGTGAAGGACTTCGGCGCCGTGCCGGACGACGAGGGCGACGACACGGCCGCCTTCGCCAAGGCGATCGCCGCGGTGACCGCGGCCGGCGGCGGTCATCTCGTGGTGCCGCGCGGCGAATACCGCACCGGGCACATCGACCTCGCGAGCCGGCTGAATTTCCACCTCGAGAAAGGCGCCCGGCTGCTTTTCTCCGGCGATCCGGAGGCCTACCGGATCGAGGGGCGCAAATTTCGCCCGCTCATCCTGGCGTCCGGCGTCGAGGATCTCGCGATCTCCGGCGAGGGCGTGCTCGACGGCCAAGGCTCCGCCTGGTGGACCGCCGCGCGTGAATTCAAAAACGCCGCCCGCGCTCGCGGCGACGCCAACGAGGAGATCGGCCGTCCGCGTCTGCTCATCATCGAGAAATCGAAACGCGTGCTCGTGGACGGCGTCACGCTGACGAACTCGCCCCAGTTCCATTTCATCCCCTCGCGCTGCGAGGACGTGACGATCCGCAGCGTGACCGTGCGCTCCCCGCACGAGGCGCCCAACACCGACGGCATCGACCCCGCCGCCTCGAAACGCGTTCACATCGCCGGCTGCACCATCGACACCGGCGACGACAACATCGCGATCAAGTCCGGCAACCCGGAGTTCGGCCCCGTGGAGAATCTCTTGATCGAGAACTGCATCTTCCTCGGCGGGCACGGCATGTCGATCGGCAGCGAGACCTACGGCGGCGTGCGCAATCTCGTCGTGCGCAACAGCACCTTCGACGGCACCGAGGCCGGCATTCGCATGAAGTCCGCCCGCGGCCGGGGCGGCGTGGCCGAGAACCTCCTCTACGAAAACCTCACGATGCGAAACGTCGAGGTCGCGATCCAGATCACGAGCTACTACCCCAACAAGACCACGCCGAAGCCGGGAGTGGCCGACGTCGCGCCGGAGGAGCGCAACCCGCGCACTCCCGCCTGGCGGAACATCCGCATTCGCAACGTGAGCTCCACCGGCGGCACCAAGACCGCCGGCATCATCATCGGCCTGCCCGAGGAACCCGTCGCGGACATCGCGATGGAAAACGTCCGCATCGAGGCGCCCACGGGCCTGCGTCTGGTCGCGGCGCGCGGCATCACCTTGCGCAACGTCGAGATCCAGGCCGCCAAGGGAGAGCCTTGGATGGTCGAGCCCTCGGCCGAGGCGCCGCAAGTGCTGCCCTGAACCCGCCTCCGGTTTTTCCCGCCCTCCCATGGCCGACGCCCCTTCGATCCGCAGTCTCGCCGCCGGCTTGAATCTCTCCCGCGCGACGGTGTCGGAAGCGCTCCGCGGCAGCCCGCGGGTGAAGGAGGAGACACGGCGACGCGTGGTCGCGGAAGCCGAACGCACGGGCTACCGTCTGGATCCGGTCGCGAGCGAGTTGATGGCGCGGATGCGGCGCTCGGTCTCCAACGCGTTTCGCGGGGCCATCGCGCTCGTGCTTCCGGAGGAGGCGAACGCTTCGCCCGCCGCGCTCCGGCGCCGCTCCATCCTGCGCCGCGCCGCGGACGAGCGCGCCACCGAGCTCGGTTTCAAGCTCGATCCGGTGTCGGTCGGTTCCGGAAGCTGGCCGCGCTTGCTCGCCATGCTCCACGCGAGAGGCGTGGTGGGCGCGTTGATTTTGCCCTTCGTGGAGTGCCGGCCGGAGCATCGCGCGCTGTTTGCCGGCGCCGATTTTCAAACCGTCTACGCCGACGCGCCCGAGGAGGGCGCCGAGCACGTCGACGCCGTGGCGCCGGATTACCGGCAAGCCCTCTCGCTGGCGCGGACGCGCCTGGCGGCGATGGGCTATCGGCGTCCGGGCTTGGTTTTATCCGGAGCCGAAAAGGCCGCGGAGGCGCTCTGCTGGCGCGCCGCATGGGAGACGTTTTCGGCCGCGTCGGAGCGGGCCGCGCCGCCCCTCGTGTTGGAGAGGGGCCCGGTCCAGGAGCTCGCGCTCGAACGCTGGCGCCATGAGCACGGGGTGGACATGTTTTTGATGTCGGAGCCGGTCGCTTTGGGTTACGGCGCGCCGGTGTGCGCGCTCGCCGTGGCGGCGTTTCCCGGAGAGCCGGCGGGCGTGGAGCTGCGCTGGGACGAGGTCGGCTCGCGAGCCGTCGAGGTGCTGGCTCGCGGTTACTTCGACCGTATGCGCGGGCGGCGTTGGTCGCCGGCCTTGCTCTCGCTGCCGGCGCGCTGGCGCCCGCCCGCGGCCGCCAGGCCCGTTTCCGCCGAACCCGGGGCGGGCGCATTGACTAGCCGGTCGCCGCTTGTCGTTGAGGATGCCCGCTTGGCGGCGATGGCGGTTTGAATTTTTCCCGCATGAAGTTCCGTCCCCTCTTTTCGCCTTCGCCGGCCGCCGCCTTGTTTCTCGCCCTTCTCTCGGTGCCGGCCGGCGCGGAGCCGGTGCGTCCGGAGCGAATCGAGACGCTGGCTCCCGCGGAGCGCGCGGTCTGGTCCGATTATCTCGCGCGCTCGGAGGACCGAGCGAAGGCGGACCGCGAGGCGGTGGCCGCGGAGTTGCGCGAGCTCGGCCGGGAAGCCGCGGAGCGGGCGCCCTCGGGCGGAGATTTCAAGGTGTCGGACAAGGTCGATCCGGCCTGGTTTGCCTCGCGCGAGGCGTCGGGTCTGGCGGATGTCGTGTTGTCCTACCAGACCCCGGCCGGCGGCTGGTCGAAGCACACGGGCTACGGTGTCGGCCCGCGACGTCGCGGCATGTTGTTCACCTCGCAGAACGAGCCTTCGCGGCCGTCGCACTACGTCGCGACCTTCGACAACGGCTCCACCACGGAGCAGCTCCGGCTGCTTTCGGGCGTGTGGGCCGCGACGAAGCGCGAGGACTGCCGCGCGGGCGTGTTGCGCGGCGTCGATTACATCCTCGACGCGCAGTATCCGCACGGCGGTTGGCCGCAGGTGTATCCGCTGGAGGGCGGTTACCACGACAACATCACGCTCAACGACAACGCGCTCACGAACGTGCTCGAGCTCCTGCTCGCCATCCGGGACGGAGACCCCGCCTTCGCGATGATCGAAGGCGCGCGCCGCGAACGGGTCGAGCGCGCCCTGGAGGCGGGCATCGGGTGCCTGTTGAAGCTGCAGGTCGAGCGCGACGGCAAGAAGACCGTGTGGTGCCAGCAGTATGACGCGCTCACCCTGCGCCCCGCCCCGGCGCGCAAGCTGGAGCCTGTGGCGCTGAGCGGCATGGAGAGCGTGCATGTGTTGAAATTTCTCATGGCGGTGCAAAAGCCCTCGCCCGGGCTGATCGCGGCGGTCGAAGGCGGCCTCGCCTGGCTGGAGCGGGCGAAGGTGACCAATGTCGCCAAACGCGTCGTGAACGGGAAAACGGTTTACCAGGTCGATCCGGCTTCGACCGAGGTCTATTGGGCGCGTTTCTACGACCTCGAGACGGAGCGGCCGATTTTCCCCGGGCGCGACGGCGTGGTTTATCCCGATTACGAGTCGATGATCGCGAAAAACGCCGGCGGCTACGACTACTACACCACCCAGCCGAACAGCCTTTTGCGCACCGCGCAGAAAAACTGGCGCAAGATGCTCGCGGGCGGGCGCAAGGCCTGAGCCGGAAGCGGACCGCGCGCAATATCGAGGGCCGATTGCTTTTGCACTACGGTGGACGGGCGGGTCCCTCCGCCCGTGGTTCGATCTCCTGGCAGCGGGCACAGGGACGTGCCCGCCCACCTTCGGATGGAATGTCTGCTGGTATGCGGCGATCCTCATCGGCCGGCGCAACGCGACAACGCGCACAAAAACGCGCGCGACGTTTTCCTTGCCGCCGGGCCCGCGGCCGCCCGTCATGCGTCTGTTCTTTGGAGACGGGCCTTTAGCTCAATGGTCAGAGCAGGGGACTTGAGAAATCGGGTCGGCGGCGGCGAAAGCCGACGCTAGTCAGGTGTAACATCGGTGAACGGTTTAAACTCCCAACGCCGAGCCAAGCGGCGCGTTTCCGGACGCGACGAAGGTGTAGAGACTATAATCCCCCGCCTGCGCCGTCGCATCCGCGACGGCATG
>CBIHRE010000094.1:0-12533 GCA_966212385.1 uncultured Akkermansia sp.
GTCGTGCACGCCGCCGTCGGCCACTACGCCAACCCCGAGCACCCCGAGCTCGAGGACTTCGGCGAGGCCAACCTCGTCGGCAACAACGGCGCGACCAACTACGTCCGCGTCGACTGGCTCACACCCAAGGGACTCAGCACCTGGGGCGACGGCCGCATGACCATCCTCGGCACCAAAGGCTACATCGAGCTGCGCAAATACGTCGACGTCGGCCGCGAAAAAACCGGCGACCACGTCTACCTCGTGGACGAGAGCGGCGAGCACCACCTCGAGGTCGCGGGCAAGGTCGGCTTCCGCTACTTCGGCGAGCTGATCCTCGACTGCCTCAACGGCACCGAAAAAGCCATGACCCAGCGCCACGTCTTCAAGTCCGCCGAGCTCTGCCTCCGCGCCCAGGCCGCCGCGCGCCGGCTGACGTAACCCGCCCCGTCGGTGAGACAGGTATCCCGCCTGTCTGCAGGGAAACTCCGGGTGCTCCCTTCCCACGGCTGCTATGGCCGCCACCAAGGCGCCATGCGTTTCGTGACATCATTTACACGCTCTCCGCGGCAAAACTCATGGGGCTTTCGTTGGCAGAGTTCACGTTCCCCTTTTGCTCCTCCAGAGTTTTGCCAGTTATACCAGAATGCGCGTAAAAGAGCGGCAACGCGGGGAACCGGGCTGATCGTCCTCGGCCAAGCCAACGCAGTCGGCGGCAGTATCGGGCTCAAAACTGCCAGCTTGGCTGCCACTATCTCCACACAGGCATCTGCACGCTCGGCCAGCTCTCGGATCTCAGCCCACCGCGTTTCTGCCGTGCGCGCCTGACGCCGCACACGTTGCGCCCATGCTGCGTGGTCACGAACCCAGCGAGACGCATCATTTTCGATCCATTGGCCTAGCAAATGGTCGTCTTCCTCCTCTCCTGCGAAAGCGAGTAGAGTAACCGCAAGCGCCCGCTCCTTGGCCAACGACGATGCCGCGTAATGATGGCGCGCGATATCACGAATCCAGCTCAGGGTGCCGCCGAGCATCGCCGCTTGGACGCACTGCAAGATTTCGCGGTCATACGCGTAAGATTTTGCCCGCAAAGATCGATAAACGAGTATCACCGGGAGGCAGCACTTGGCGTAGCGCGGTGGTGATCAACGCTTCGATATCGCCGCATCCCGACCATGACATGCTCTCAAGCCACAGAACGGCCGGCCCGTCAGGATTCGCGGTCAAGCGTTCGACCCACGAAGCTGCCACCCACGATTTGCCGCATCCTTCCTGCGCTTCGATGTAAGCGTTAGGAATAATCGTCTGGCTCCGCCATGCATCCAAAGTAGTCAACATTCCGGGACGCTCCACCGCTTCATCCAAAACGATACGCACTCCCGCCTGTGCCGCGGGATTCGGCTGACGAAAACGCTTCACCAGCTTTTCGGACGCAACATCCCGAAAATGTCGCCAAGAGCGAAGACCCGCAGTGGCGGTTTCTCGGGTGCGACCAACAATAGCCTGCGTTTCAGGCGAAGAGCCAACTTGGACTATCCAGCTCGCGAAAGCAGGAGCTTGCGGGGCGAAAAAACGCGAAATCTCCTGCCAGAAAGCGGCGCACAAGCGGGTGAGCTCTCCGTCACCTTCATCGCCGGTATCGAGAAATAGAATATCAACTCCCGTGTTCTGTTCGCACACGTCGAGGCGCTGACGCAGTTGGCTATGAAGCCGAGTAAGAGCCACTACATATACATCCATCCGTCCTTCAGCCGCGTGGACTGACTTCGTGAAAATCGCTCACGATGTCCGAAGCCGGCAAGTGGGTGTTTGGTTGGTAGCGCTTCGCTTGAACGCAGATAGATCGTCCCCGCGCAGTGGCATCGCCCAAAGGCTGGCGTCCGCTACTCGCCACGAGAAAAGGCAGACCGGTTAATGATCCGAAAAGAGCCGCCACCAGCCCCTCGAATCCATCCGCGCCCGAGTCGGGAATCGTGCGAAGCAAGTCTGCGAAGCGGGTCCATTCATCACCGACAAGCCCTTGGGACAAAGACATGGCTAAAGATGGAGGCTTGAGGTCGGTCTCTGACAACTTCCAAGCGAACGTGAGTTCGCCTCTGCCCTCCCCAACCTCGCGTCGCCGAGGGCTTTTCTTTTGCCGCGCCGCCGCCGCCCGCTTTCGCTCGCGCGACACACGCCGCCCACCCGATGTCGCTCCTCGATCCCTTCGCCGCCCTCGGCCGCTGGTTCGCCCGCGGGCTCGTCCGTTTCTACTACCCGCGCATCGAGATCGAGGGCGCCGAACGTCTCCCCGCCGAGGGCCCCGTCCTCCTCATCGCCAACCACCCCAACTCCCTCGTCGACCCCGTCCTCCTTGGCGTCGTCGCCAAGCGGCCCGTTCTCCTCCTCGCCAAGGCCCCGCTCTTCGAGGTCCCCGTCTTCGGCGCCATCCTCCGCGCCTCGGGCATGATCCCCGCCTACCGTGGCGCCGACGACCCCAAGGCCGTCAAACGCAACCTCGACTCCCTCGCCGCCGCCGCCCGCACCCTCGCCGAACGCGACGCCGTCGTCGGCATCTTCCCCGAGGGCAAAACCCACGACGCCCCGCGCCTCGCCCAGGTCAAATCCGGCGCCGCCCGCCTCGCGTTGCAAGCCGTCGCCGCCGGCGCGAAAAACCTCCGCGTCGTCTCCGTCGCCCTCAACTACGAGCGAAAGGAGAAATTTCGCTCCGCCGTCTGGATCCGCGTCGGCGAACCCGTCGACGTCGCCGCCTGGCTCGCCGAACACGGCGGCGACGAACACGCCTCCATGCGCGCGCTCACGCCCGAGCTCGATCGCCGTCTTCGCCGCGATCTCATCGACCTCGACGATCCCGCCTGGGAAAACCTCCTCGACGACGTCGAGTGGCTCCTGCCTCGGCAGTCCAACCGCGCCGCCGCCGGTCTCGCCGCCCTCCGAATCCGCAAACAGGTCGCCGACGCCCTCAACCACTTCCACCGCGCCGCTCCCGAGCGCGCCAAGGCCGCTGCCGCTCGCGTCTCCGCCCACGCCGCCGCGCTCCACTCGCTCGGCCTCGACGCCGGCGCGCGCCTGCTCCACGAACGCGGCCCGCGCCTCGCGCTTCGCCTCGTCCGCGACGCCTTCGGCGCCTGGGCCGGCGGCGCCTTCGCCCTCTGGGGCCTCGCCCTCCACCTCGTTCCCTTTGGCGTCTCGCGCCTCGTGGCCAAGCTCCTCGGCCGCGGGGACCGCGCCACCCTCGCGCTTTGGCGCCTGATGTTCGGCGCCTTTCTCCTCCTCGGCTGGTATGCGCTGCTCACCCTCGCCGCCGCCGCCTATTTCCAACCCTGGGTGGTCGTCCTCCTCTGCGCGCTCGCCCCCGCCTCCGCGCTCTTCGGCGTCCGCTGGCTGCGCGTGCAACGCACCCGCGCCCGCGCCTGGTTCGCCGAGCTCCGCCTGCTCTTCGACCGCAAACGCGCCTCCGCCCTCCGCGCCGAACACGCCGCGATCGGCGAGCTCCTGGAGAAATTCGCCGCCGAGTGGGCCGAGCAACCCGCCGCCCGCCCGGCCCGCGAAGCCGATGCGCCCGCGCCCCGTCGCCTGCGCCTCGTCCGCCCGCCCGCCTGGGTCGCGATCGTGATTTCCGCCGCCTGCGCCGCGCTCCTCGTCGGCGCCGCAGTTTGGACCTGGCACGACCACCCGCTCGAATGGCGCCGCACCGACTCGCCCGCGCTCCACGATCTCGCGCCCGCACGTCTCGCCGCCGATCTCGACCGCGACGAACGCGCCCTCTCCGGCGTCATCGACGGCATCGCCGACCTTGAGAAAAACTTCCGCGCCTTCGAGGCCGGCCTCGAATCCGGCGAGCGCAGCTATTACCGCCAGTCCGACGACGACGAGATCCGCCGCATGGTCGTCAGCTTCCTCGCCCTGCGCAACGCCACGCTCCGCGTCGCCTGGACCTACGAACGCCACGGCCAGCTCAAGCCCGGCCCCGACCGCGAGCGCGCCGCCCGCCTGCACGCCGTTTCGCTCATCCTCTCCTACGACCTCGCCGCGCGTTTCGTCGCCGCCTTCGCGGAAAAACCGCTCGCGCAGAAAAAGCTCAACGAGGCCGAGCCGCGCTGGAACCTCCCGCCCGACACCTACGACACGCTCGCCGCCGCCCTTGGCCACCGCGAATACCGACGCCTCCTCGACCGCGCCCTCTCCTCCGCCGCGTGGTCCACCGCGGAGCCGGCCCCCGCGAACTTCCGCCCCGCCCTCGACGCCGCGCTCGCCCGCCTCGCCTCCGCCGAGACCGGTTGGCTCCGCCAAAAACTCGCGACCGGCGCCGACGACCTGCGAGACCTCGCCGGCGGCGGTTTTTATCGCGCCAGCTCCTTCGTCTCCACGCTCATCGGCGACGCCCGCCTGCGCGCCCCGCGCGAGGGCCGCGCCCTCATCAGCCAGGCGCAGTTTGAGGAGCTCCGCGGCAAAATCCGCCCCGGCGACATCCTCATCGAGCGCCGCAACTGGTATCTCTCCAACGCCTTCCTTCCCGGTTACTGGCCGCACGCCGCGCTTTACGTCGGCACCGCCGCCGAGCTCCGCGCCCTCGGCCTCGCCGACGATCCGCGCGTCGCGAAAAAACTCGCCGCCTTCGCCGCGCCCGACGAGCTCGGCCACCCGCACGCCGTCATCGAGGCCATGAGCGAGGGCGTCGTCTTCACCTCCGCCGAACACTCCATCGGCGAGGCCGACGGCGTCGCCGTCCTGCGCCCGCGCGTCGACGACGCCGCGCGCCGCGAGATCATCGCCCGCGCCTTCGACCACGCCGGCAAGCCCTACGATTTCGACTTCGATTTCTTCAGCGCCGACAAACTCGTCTGCACCGAGCTCGTCTACCGCTCCGTCGCCGGCCATGTCGACCTGCCCCTCGTCGAGGTCCTCGGCCGCCGCACCCTGCCCGCCCTCGAGGTCGTCCGATACGCGCTCACGCCCGCCGGCCGCGCGCAACTCGAGTTCATCGCCCTGCTCGACGGCGACGAACACGCCGGCATCGCCCGCTGGGCCGATGAGAAAACCCTCGCCGAGACGATCGACCGCCCCGCCCTCACCTGGCTCCAGTCCCGCCGCCGCGAGTAGCCCGCCTCCTCGCGCCGGATCGCGCGAAAAATTTATTAAATCCTCCCGAACCCGCCACCTTCCGGCGGGTCGCAGGCAAATAGTGTTTACCCACCTTGCCGCGCGTCGCGTTTCTCGCCTCTTGCGCGAGGCCGCGCGGTCCGCCGACCGTGGGGGCCTCGTGTCCGCCGCCGTATCCGCCCACCGCGTCCCGCCGTCACCACTCTCCATGGCCCGCTCCCGCTTTTTCCCCCTCCCACTCTCCCTCTGCCTCGCTGCCGGCCTTCTCGCGGGCTCCGGCTGCCAAAACCACACCGCCAAACCCGCCGAGAAACCCTCCCCCGCCGAGCCTCCGCCCCCGCCCGTCAGCGCCACCTACGACCCGCAGATCCGCGAGATCCTGAACCTCGCGCGCGCCGGCTCCTGGACCGAGGCCGAAGCCAAGGCCGCCGAGCTCAAGCGCCTCGCCCCCGACGATCCCGCGGTTGACCGAGTCCACACCTGGACGCTCACCGAGGGCCAACGCCGCCGCGACCGCGCGCTGGAGGCCGAGTTGCGCCAGATCGAGTCGAAGGACTCCCGTTTCGCCAACGAGCTCGGCGACATCCTCGAGCAGGACCCGCGCAGCCTCGACCTCCCGCGCAGCCTCCGCAGCGCCCTCGACGACGTCGAAAAAGCCTCCGACATCCCCGCCCCCTACGGACGCACCATCGAGCGCAGCGCCCCGCTCGTCGGCCTCGACGAGCCCAAGCCCAGCCCGGTCGAGGCCGCGCTCCTCCAGCCGATGACGCTCCAGGCCGACGACCTCACGCTGGAAAACATCATCTTCACCGTCGGGAAAAACACCGGCCTCAACTTCGTCGCCGACCGCTCGCTCCCCCAGTTTCAGCGCAAGCTCTCCGTCAACCTCCGCGACGTCCCCGTCCGCCAGTTCCTCGACCACGTCGCGCGCCAGATGGATCTCCATTTCGAGATCGGCGAAAACCTCGTCTGGATCGTCGACGCCAAGGACTCCGCCAAACGCGGTTTCGAGGAGACGCGCTTCTACCGCCTCCGCCGCGGCTTCCTCCTCCCCGCGCAATTTTCGCCTGCCGAGGTCAACGAGACCCGCGTCAAGGACAAGGACCGCGAAACCGTCACCACCCAGCGCAAGATGGAGGACTTCGTCCGCGACGGCACCCCCGAGACGCCCTCGATCGACGAGGCGATCAAGCAGTTCTTCGGCGGCTCCAAGTATTTCATCGATTACGAGCGCAACATCATCGTCGCCACCGGCACCCGTTCCCAGCTCCAGACCCTCCAAAACATCATCCGCGAGTTCGACCGCCCCGTCCAACAGGTCCTCATCGAGGCCCGCTTCATCACCATCTCCGAATCCGCCTACCAGCGCCTCGGCCTCAATTGGGAAACCGGCCGCCCCACCACCGTCCCCCGCTCCGCCACCGATTTCACCGGCCTCAACGTCGACGTCGGCTACGGCCTCCAAAAAACCTTCACCAACGTCCTCAGCGACAGCTCCCTCACCGCCACGCTCAACGCCATCGAGCAATCCGGCGAGAGCCAGACCCTCAGCGCCCCGCGCCTCACCGTCGTCAACAACCGCCCCGCCACCATCCGCGACGGCCAGACCCAATATTTCTACGAGGAATACTCCACCTCCCAGACCATCCTCGAAAACCGCTCCACCTCCTCGCTCGTCCCCAAGGGCAAGCCCACCAAGCTCACCGCCGGCGTCTCCCTCGACGTCCTCGCCAGCATCGGCGGCGACGGCCGCGGCATCCTCCTCGCGCTGCGCCCCGCCGTCTCCCAAAACGTCGAGCTCGTCACCTTCGCCACCATCAGCGACCTCGACGCCAACGGCCGCGTCGCCAGCACCTTCGACATCAAGCTCCCTCGCTCCCGCGACCAGGAGATCTCCACCCGCGTCGTCGTGCAATCCGGCGAAACCGTCGTGATGGGCGGCGTCATCCAGAACGAGCAGACCACCTTCACCGAATCGGTCCCCATCCTCGGCAAACTCCCGCTCATCGGCGCCGCCTTCCGCACCAAGACCGAGATCAGCCGCCCGCGCTACCTCCTCATCTTCGTGACCGCCACCCTCCTCTCCGAAAGCGGCGAATTCATCCGCTACACCGCGCCGAAAACCACCGCGCCCTCCGCTCCGGCCACGCCATCGACGCCCGCTCCCGCGCTCCCCTCCACGCCCGCCCCGGCCGCCGAAACCCCGCCCCCGTCTCCCACGCCGCCCACCCCCTAGGCACGCGCCCTCGCCGCCACCCTCCGCCTTCCGTCCCTCCGGCCTTCCGGCCTTCCGTCCTCCGGCCCTCTCCGCTCCTCGCTCCCTGCTCCTCGCTCCTCGCTCGTAATGCCCTCCTCCCGCCTCGACGCCCTCCGCCGCTTCCCGCTCGGCACGCGCCTTGCGCGCGCGCTGGCCCGCGGCCCGCGCCTGGCCCTCGAGATCGGACCGCGCGGCGCGCGAGCGCTCCTCGCCCGCCGCGCCCCCGGCGATCCGCTTCGCGTCGAGCGCGCCCTCTCCGCCGATCTCCGCGCCGACGGCCTCCTCGGGCCCGCCGAAATGGCCGTCCGCCTTCGCGCCCTGCTCGCCACCCTGCCCGCCGCCGCGCCCGCCGTCCTCGTTCTCCCTCCCGGCCGCACCCACTCGCAACTCCTTCGCCTCCGCGCCGGCGAATCCCGGTCCCCCGCCGACCTCGCCCACGCCGTCGGCGGTCGCCACGCCGACACCTCCGCCAACGTCTTCGACGCCCGCGCCCTCCGCCCCGGCCCCGACCGCCCCAACCCGGTCTGGGTCAGTGTCGCGCGCGAGGCCGATGTCGCCGACCTCCTCGCCCGCGCCGGTCTCCCGCCCGAACGCGTCGAGCGCGTCGTCGGCGCCGACCTCGCCCTCGCCGCCGCCTTCTCCACGCTCCCCGTCCGCCCGCCCCTCGCCGTCCTCGTCGAGCTAGGCGCAGCCGAAGGTATCCTCGTCGTCGTCGAGGACGACCAGCCGCTCTTCGCCGCCGACCTCGACTGGGGCGTCGACCAATTCGTGGACGCCCTCGCCTCCGACCTCGGCCTCTCTTCCGCCGAGGCCCGCGCCATCCTCGCGCGCGAAGGATCCGACGCCCTCAACGAAGCCACCCCGCGCCTCGCCGCCCGCCTCAAGGGCCTCCGCCTCGCCGTCGAGTCGCTCCTCCGCGACCACGCGCGCGAGACCGGCAACGCCCCCGAAACCCTCCTCGACGCCCCCCGCTGGCTCAGCGGCTCCGGTCTCGCCGAGGGCCGCGCCCGCGAACCTCTCGCGCAAGCCCTCGCCAGCGCCGGCCGCCCCGCCTCCGGCTGGCCCGCCATCCCCCTCGGCGACGACTCCCCCCAACAAGCGCCCGCCCTCGACTTGAACGACGGCGTCCTCGCCTACGGCGCCGCCGCGCTCGCCCTCGGCCTCGGCCCCGTCGCGCCCAACCTCGCCCCGATCGCCACCCGCGCGGCCCGCCGCGGCGAGTTGATCACCGGCGTCCTTCACGCCGCCGCGCTCGGCCTCGCCGCCCTCGCCTTCATCGCCGCCGCCTTCGCCTTTCAACACCGCCACGCCCGCCTCCGCGCCCGCGAGACCGAGCTCGCCGCCCTCCGCGCCGCTCGCGACAGCGCCCCGCAGCTCGTCGCCGCCCGCGCCGCCCGCGACACCGCCTACCAGCAGGCCCTGCCCGCCCTTTACCTCCAGAAACGCACCCGCGATTTTCTTCTCGGCACCCGCCAGCTCCGCGCCCGCCGCGCCGAGGGGGATTTTTGGTTCGCCCTCGTCGCCGACACCGAGACCTACCAAAACGGCTCCCTCCCCCAAGGCACGCCCTCTGCGGCGCCCGAGACCCAGCTCCTCGCCGGCTGCCTCGCCCGCCCCAGCGGCCTCGTCGTCGAGCTCAGCTTCCGCCCCGGCGCGACCGATCCCCTCGCGCGCGTCGACGCCATCCTCGCCGAGCTCCGCGCCGCCGACACCTTCGCCAACGTCGACATCCTTCCGCCCCGCTCCCGGCGCCCCGAACTCGCCGACCAGTCCGTCTTCGCCGCCTCCGGCGCCGCCTACGCGCTGCAACTCGACACCGCTCCCTTCGTCGGCGCGCCCGAGCCCGCCACCCCCTCGTCCGCTTCGTCTTCCGGCGGCCTCTTCGCCCCCGTGCCCGCACCGTGATGAACTTCGCCTCTCCCCGCGTTTTCTGGTGCATCCTCCTGCCCGCCCTCGCGCTGCTCCTCGCCGCCTGGTTCCAGGTCCGCTCGCTCGACTCCCGCGAAAAAGCCCTCGCCACCGAGGCCGCCTCGCTACGCGCCACGCTCGCCCGCGACGGCTTCGAGACCGACGCCTCCGCCCTCCGAACCCGTCGCGAGCGCCTCCTCGCCGAGACCGCCACCCTGCGCGATTACACCGCCTTCTCGCAGCACCTCGGCGACGATCCCCTCCTGCGCGACGCCGCTTCGCGTCCCTTCACCTTCATCGAGTTCGAGCGCGAACGCGCCTCCGCCGCCGAGTCCCTCCGCGCCCGCGCCGCCGCGGCCAAGGTCAAGCTCGCCCCCAGCACCCTTGAGGTCCTCGCCGACAACTCCGAGAGCCCGGCCCGCCCCCGTCACCGCTGGGCCCAGCTCGCCCTCGCCCGCGAAGTCGCCGGCCGCGCCATCGACGCCCAGGTCTCCGCCTACGAAGCCCTGCCGGTCCCCGCCGTCCGCGAGATCCGCGTCGCGAAAAACTCGCCGGTCCTCGCCGAGGAAATCCTCTTCTCCGCCCGCGTCACCGGCGACAGCGCGCACATCCAGGCCTTCGTCGAACACCTCGCCCTCGGCGCCGACAAAGACTCCCCGCGGCTCCTCCTCGAACACCTCGTCCTTCGCAAGGACGGCGTCAGCCAGCCCGACCAGGCCTCGGCCACCGTCGTCGTCGCCGCCCTCCTGCCCCCCGAACCCGCCATCGCCGCCAACCCCACGCCATGAGCTCCCCTCGCATGCGCGTGCTCCGCGCCGCCCTTCTTCTCCCCGTCCCCCTCGTCGTGCTCGTCGCCCTCGCGCGCCCGCCCGCCGCGACGCCGCCTCCCGCGCCCGCCCCGGCCGCCGCGCCCGAGCCGACTCGCCTCGCCCGCGCCCACGCCACCACCTTCGCCTTCTTCAACGAAGGCCGCGCGCAGACCGACTCCGGCCGCGACCTCTTCGCGACCGACTTTTTCAAGCCGCCGCCGCCTCCCCCGCCGCCTCCGACGCCGCCCAAGCCCGCGCCCCCGCCGCCCAAGCTCGTCGAAGCCTCCTACCGCGGTTTCGCCGCCTTTCCCTCCGGCGCCGCCTCCATCGCCTACCTCGCGATCGACGGCCGCGTCCTCACCCTTTCCCCCGGCGATCCCGTCGCCGAGGGATGGAAACTCCTCTCCTTCGACGCCGACTCCGCCCAGCTGGCCCGCGACGAAGCCCGTTTCACCCTCCCTTTCAACAAACCCGTCAAGCTCCCCGCCCAGACCACGACCAAATAGTTTTTAACGCAGAGGCGCAGAGACCCCAAACCATCAGCCTCTCTTCTTCTCCGTCTCCTCTCCGCGCCTCTACGCCTCTGCGTTAAAAAAATTCGGCAATGAGCACTCCCGATCCCTTCCTCGACGCCCTCCGCCGCCTCGCCCCGCTCGATCCCGCCAAACTCGAGACCGCCCGCCGCCGCGCCGAACTGCAACAGCTTCCCCTCCACCGCGCGATCGTCGATCTCGGCGCCGCGCCCGAAGAACTCGTCTACTGCGCCGTCGCCGAATCGCAGGGCCTCGAATTCGTTTCGCTCACCGACACCGATGGCGGCATCCCCCGCGAAGTCCTTGATCGCGTCCCCTCCGCCCTCGCGCTCGAACACCGCTTCGCCCCGCTCGCCCTCGAGGACGGCTCCCTCGTCGCCGCCTTCGCGGAACCGCCCTCCCTCGCCGAGCTCGGCCGTCTCCGCCTCCTCCTCGGCCTCCGCGTCCGGGCGCGCCTTTGCGGCCCCGCCGCCCTCCGCGACTTCGTCCGCCGCCACTACGGCCTCGGCGCCGACACCATCCAGCGCCTTCGCAACGAGCGCACGCCTGTCGCCGGCGAGAGCGGCGAAATCGTCTTCGACCTCCAGGGTGGCGCCGACGCCTCCGAGGACCCGACGATCATCCACTTCGTCGACCAAATCCTCTCCGAAGCCCTTCGCCTCGAGGCGACCGACATCCACCTCGAGCCCTTCGCCGACACCGTCAAACTCCGCTACCGCATCGACGGCCTTCTCCAGGAAGTTCCCGTTCCCGAGGGCCTCCGCGCCCACTACGCCGCGCTCATCTCCCGCCTCAAGGTCATGGCCGACCTCGACATCACCGAGCGCCGCCTCGCCCACGACGGCCGCATCGCAATGAGCCGCGGCGGCGCCCACTACGATCTCCGCGTCTCCATCATCCCCACCCCCCACGGCGAGACCGTCTGCCTCCGCGTCCTCGGACGCGACAAGCTCCTCCTCGACCTCGGCCACCTCGGCATGGAGCCCTCGCAACGCGCGCTCATGGAAGAGCTCGCCGGACTCCCCCAGGGCCTCGCGCTCATCACCGGCCCCACCGGTAGCGGAAAAACCACTACGCTCTACGCCCTCCTCGCCCAGGCCCGCGACGGCCGGCGCAAGATCGTCACCCTCGAGGACCCCGTCGAATACAAGCTCGACGGCGTCACCCAGATCCAGACCCGCGCCGAGCTCGGCCTCGATTTCGCCTCCGGCCTGCGCTCCGTCCTCCGCCACGACCCGGACGTGATCCTCGTCGGCGAGATCCGCGACCGCGAGACCGCCGACGTCGCCATGCGCTCCGCGCAGACCGGCCACCTCGTCCTCTCCACCCTCCACACCAACGACAGCATCGGCGCCCTCACGCGCCTCATCGACATGGGCGTCGAGCCCTGGGTCATCGGCGCCTCTCTCGTGTGCAGCGTCGCCCAGCGCCTCGCCCGCCGCGTCTGCGCCCGCTGCGCCGAGCCCGATGAGAACATCCCCGCCGACATCCGCGCCGAAATGGCCGCCGCCCTGAACCTACCGCCCGAGTCCGTCCGCGCGATGCGCGGCCGCGGCTGCCCCGAGTGTCGCGGCACCGGCGAACGAGGCCGCGTCGCCGTCTATGAATTCTTCCTAATCACCGACGAAGTCGTGGACCTGTTATCCGCCGAAGTCCGCACCGTCGCCCTCCGCGACCTCGCCCGCCGCCAAGGCTGGAAATCCCTCCGCGAGTCCGGCTGGCAAAAAGTCCAGCAAGGCCTGATCAGCGTCGCCGAAAACCAGCGCCTCACCCGCCGCCTCCAACTCCGCGCCTGAAAGCAGCCGAGGCATCGACCACGGATCGCACGGATGGGCACGGATAAACCGACTCCACTATCCGTGATGTTCCGTGAAATCTGCGGTTAACACAGTCACCGTGCGAATTGAAACTATAGGGTGGGCGGGCGCGTCCCCGCGCACGCGG
>CBIHRE010000095.1:0-12446 GCA_966212385.1 uncultured Akkermansia sp.
TTCGGCGGATTCACCCTCTCTCGGCTTCACGGGGCTAGACATACAAGACGCAGAGGCGCGGAGAGCAATCAATCCCGCCAGAACGCTCCGCCGTCTTTCTCCGCGTCTCTGCGCCTCTGCGTTGAAATCCGAACTCACGCCAGACAGGCCTTGAAGGCTTCGGTGAGGGCTTCGCGGTCGAGATTCTTGCCGATGAAAACCAAGGTGTTTTCGCGCGTGTCCTTGCCCCAGGGGCGGTCGAACTTGGCGTCGAAGAGCATGTGCACGCCTTGGAAGACGAGGCGGTTGGGCGAGCCCTTCACCGCGAGCACGCCTTTGCTTCGGTAGATGTCGTTGCCCTTTTCCTTGAGGAGCTTGCCGATCCACTCGTTGAGGCGCTTGCCGTCGAGGTCGCCGGCGTGGCGTATCCCGACGCTGGATACGTCGGCGTCGTGCGAATGGGTGTGCTCGAAGTCCTGCTGCCAGCCGGGGCGGACGACTTCGCCCATGACGTGGATATGGAGCGGGTGGTGGCCGCAGGCCTCGAAGACGAGGTAGAGGCCGGGGGCGGGGACCTTGAGCTTGAAGTGGGCATGGCCCGCTTCGCCGATGTGCAGGCGCTGGAGCGTGCCGCCGGGGGCGAAGGCGTCGCCGTGCGCGACCTTGTTTTCCCAGTCGGAAAAAACGAGCACGGCGGCGTCACGCGCGGCGGCGATGTCGGCGTCGGCGAGCGATTTCACGGGCATGACGACGATGTCGAGGGTGCCCTCGGTGGTGATGATGGTGGTGGCCGTCGCCGTGTTCGCCGTGGCCGTGGCCCTCCTCGCCATGGGAGTGATCGTGATCGCAGCCTTCGTGGCCGTGATCGTGGCCGCAGCAGTCGTCGTGCGCGTGGCCGATGACGAGCTCGTGTTCGCCGGCGGGCAGGGCGTAGGCGCCGGCCCACTCGAAGGGATAGCTCGGCTGCATGAATTTCGGGTCGAGCTCGGTGGCGCGGGAGAGGTTAAAGCCGCCGAGGTTGAAAATCTGCGAGAGCGGAATGTCGGCGTTGGTGGCGCGGGCGAGCTTGGCGGCGCCGTTCATTCGGCGGATGCGCGACTCGAGCGCGTCGAGCTCGGCGGAGGCGACGAGGTCGCTCTTGTTGAGCACGAGAAGGTCGGCGAAACCGATCTGCTTTTTCACCTCGGGCGAGCTGTCGAAGTGTTGGACGACGTGCTTGGCGTCGACGACGGTGACGATGCCCTCGAGCCGGTAGGCGGCCTTCATCTCGTCGTCGGTGAAAAAGGTCTGGGCGACGGGGCCGGGGTCGGCAAGACCGGTGGTCTCGATGAGGATGCCGTCGAGCTTTTCCTTGCGCTTCATGAGGCGGCCGAGGACGCGGATGAGGTCGCCGCGCACGGAGCAACAGATGCAGCCGTTGTTCATCTCGAAGAGCTCCTCGTCGCTCTGGATGACGAGCTGGTTGTCGATGCCGACCTCGCCGAACTCGTTCTCGATGACGGCGAGCTTCTTGCCGTGCTGCTCGGTGAGGATGCGGTTGAGGAGGGTGGTCTTGCCGGCGCCGAGGAAGCCGGTGAGCACGATCACGGGGATCGGCGTGGCGGCGGGGGCGGCGGAGGAAGCGGGAGCGGCGGCGGGAGCGGACATGATCGAAAAGGGAACAGGAATGGCCGCAAAGAGACGCGGAAGGCGCAAAAAGAAAAGCCGCGCCGTGAAAACGGCGCGGCTTGGCGGACGGGAGGCGGCCGAGGTGGCGCCACGGTGGGCGTGCGCGTCCCTGCGCGCGCTGCCCGAACCGCCAGCTTCCCGGGCCACGGGCGGAGGGACCCGCCCGTCCACCCAAAAGGCAACGCGTTCCAAGGGTTGGTATCAATCGCCGTCGAGCATGCGGCCGAGGCCGCCGAGGACGGAGCCTTCGCCGGTGGACTGACCGCCGGCGCTTGGGGCGTTGGCGAGGATGCGATCGGCTAGGCGAGAGAAGGGAAGGCTTTGCAGCCAGACCGTGCCGTGGCCGGTGAGCGTGGTGAGGAAGAGGCCTTCGCCGCCGAAGAGCATGCTCTTGAGGTTGCCGGCGCGCTGGATGTCGTAGCTGACGCCGCTCGTGAAGGCGACGAGGCAGCCGGTGTCTACGCGCAGGGTCTGGCCCTTGAGTTCTTTTTTGATGATGGTGCCGCCGGCGTGGATGAAGGCGAGCCCGTCGCCTTGGAGGCGTTGGAGGATGAAGCCCTCGCCGCCGAAGAGGCCGGCGCCGAAACGTTTGTGGAAGGCGATGCCGACGGAGGTGCCGAGGGCGGCGCAGAGGAAGGCGTCTTTCTCGCAGAGGATTTCACCGCCGTAGTCGCTAAGCTTGAGCGGAATGATTTTGCCTGGATAAGGCGCGGCGAAGGCGACGCGTTTCTTTCCTGCGGGGGCGCGGTTGGTGAAGTGCGTCATGAAGAGCGATTCGCCGGTGAGCATGCGTTTGCCGACGTTTTTCAAGAGGCCCATGAAGCCGCTGCCGCTGGCGGCGGAGCCGTCGCCCATCTTGGTTTCGAAGGCGATGCCGTCGTCCATGTAGTTCATGCCGCCGGCCTCGGCGATGACGGTCTCGTTGGGGTCGAGCTCGATTTCGACGATCTGCATTTCGTTGCCGTGGATCTCGTAGTCGACGTCGTGCGAACGCATCGGGAGCGAGGGCGGGCGGCCGGCGGAGGTCGCAGGAAGCGGAGGAGGCGGCGGGGTGGCGGCGGTGTTTTGGAAGAGGTTGGGCAGAAGCTGGGCGGCGGGTTGCCAGCCGTTCTGGCCCTGGGTCCAGAGGAGGGTGGCGGGGCGGACGACGCCGGCGGCGATCAGGGATTGAAGCTGCTCCTCGCTGATCGAGTGGGTTTGGTTTTCGGAGTCGGCGTAGAACCAGGTTTTCATGGAGGGGGAGAGTGGGGTGGAGGTGGATGGAAACTGGGCTGTCGATGACTTAGTCGTCGTCGCGAAGTCGTCGATTCAGCACTTGTTGCTGCGATTTTTCCGCTTCACGCAGGAGATCGGCGACAATGGGAAATTGCAGATCTAGCATCTGAGCCAACTCGCCCAGTTTTTTCACCGCATCTCGGCGTTCATCGAGACCACTCATGCTCATGCCGTCACGAAGAGGGCCGGGCCAGCCTTGGTTGTTGAAGATGGCGAAGAGAAACCCGTCTTTCATCGCTTCGCTCCCGGAGCCGTTTAGCAAGCGGCAGACCGGCGTGCAGGGCCATTGGCCATCCGGTTCCGCCGGGCTGTAGAGAAGCCATTTTCCGATCATGCGTTCACAGGCGTTCAGGTATTTTTTCTGAGACGCCAAATCCCGCACCGCGTTCACCCAAGACATGAATCTAGATTCATCGATTTTGTTGTCGTCAGTGGTGCCCGGCAGTTGGCGCACGAGATCGAGAAGTGCGTCGCTTGCTTCGGCTAGATTGCGTTCTTGGCCGCTGATGTCGGCGGCTTTTCCCAGAGGCGCGGGATTGTCGCTTTTGTGTCTCGCCATGATAACCGCATCGACGAAATCCTCGGCGGAATTGACCAAGCGACGGTGGAGGAGCTTTGGAGTTCCGTGGTGCTCGAAGAGCGGAATGAGAAACCATTCCAAGGATTCCACCCGCGCGGCCTGATCCTCAGTGAGTGTGGTGGAGTTCTGGAGCATCTCCAGCGCGGTGTGGATGTGATAGGTGTCCATTTGCGGAATTTGTCCGCGCTGTTCGTTTGTTGGAGATGCCTGGGACACGTTTTGCTCTCGAACGGCTTCGAGGGTTTCCAGCAGCAGGTCTTCGGACACCGCTATCTTGTAGAGCTTGCACGAACAGATGCCGTCGAGAGCCACGAGCGGTCGTTGCCGGGCGTTCAGCTCCCGAATCATGCGAGCGACTTCGGACTCGTTCAGGCCTTGCCCCCACGCGCCGGACTTTCGCCAGTATGCGTCTGCGAATTCGGCACCAAGGGCGTCCACTTGTCGCCACGTCTCTTCGCCGAGCGGGAAAATGCCCGAAAGCGCGGCGAAGGTGGTAGGACCCCATTTTTGGCAGCCGAGCTCGCTGAGCCAGCGCCAGCCTTCCGCGCTGTCTTTCGCGTGGAAGCGTCCGCTGGCATAGCCTTCGGCAAAAGCGCGAGTAGTGGGGACCTCCGACTCAAGCCAAGCCGGGAGAATGACGGTATCTTCGACGAGAATTCCGTATCGGGCTATGGAATACCCGATTCTGCGCGCATAGAAGCCATCCACGAGATCGAGTAATCGTCGGATTTCGGGGAGGCCTCCCTGTGCGGCTATGCCAACGAGAACGGCTCGTCGTGCCTCTTCGGCCAGGCGTTCCGTTTCTTCGTGGGGTGTGTCGCAGGTTGTATTTGGAACACAGGCGCTGGGGCCCGACGCGAAAAGCCATGCGTCACGCCGCACCGGATCGATGGGCTGAAGATCATGGACGAGCGCTTCCATCCGTCCGAGGCGGGGAGAAGACATGGCCCATTCGGCGGTCGCGAAATAGCGGTGTTTGGCGACTTCGCCCCGGAGCGCTTCCCACAGGATGTCTCGTTCGGTCGGCGCCATGCCGACACATACCGTTTCCAATTGTTTGATGGCCGCGTCGAAAACCTCGTCCGGCAGAGAATCGAATTCTTCCACGAGCTCTTTCCAAAGTTCGCTGTCGGAGCCTGCATGTTCAACCAAGCGTCGGGCGACATGGGCGACTTGCTCCCAATATTCGTCACGACTCACGTTCGCATTGATAGCCGCCGTTACTTCACGGAAGCGGGGACGGTGGCGGGGCGAACTGACGTCGCGGGTCTTGGGCAGAAGTCCAAGCAGGAGTTTCCAGCCGACGGTAGGCTGGGCTAGAACGAGGCTATCGATTAGCTGACAGCGCTCCCGCACGTTCAAGCAGCACTGCGGATACCACGGGAGGAACGCTTCGCGCAGCACTCCCATCGGACGCGGCGAGCATTTTCCTCCCGGATCGAGCGCGGCCAGGCGAGCCAATGCGATGGCCGAGCGGGTCACCCATTGGCGTTCCCACATGAGCCCTTCAAGCGCCCACATCACTTCGACGTGCGGGTTGTCGGCGAAGACGTGGTCTCCTCCTTGCCGAAACAGCTCTACTGTGGCGGGAGATTCACTGCGGAGGTCCGTCTCCAGCGCGGTTAAGAAGGCGGCCGGCGAGGCTTCGGCGATGAGCGGGAGCGCGTGATCCAGAGAGGCCCAGAGGCGCCAGTCGCCGGAATTTTCGAGGACTTGTTCAACCACTTTCCGGACCGGTTCGCCGGCTTTTGTTCCGGGGCCATTGTCCGGGGCATGGATTCCGAGCAAACAGAGGGTTTCGGCCATTGCGCGACGCAGGCGGTGCGAGTGCTTTGGCTGCTTTTTATAGATGCCGGCGTAGATCCGTTGATCGGCGGGCATATCATAGCGAGGATTCAGCTCCTGCAAAACCGCCGTGGCGACCGCTTGGAAACGTCGATAGTGCTCTTCGCGCAACCACGGGGAAAGGAAACGCCATGCGTCTTCGCGCGATAGCACCCGCCATTCGCCCTGCACTTCCTTAACCATAGGATGATTTGCGGAGAGCCACGGGCGTATGAGATTTTCGACTTCCGCATACGGCCGTCCGAACACTTCAGCGATGCGGTCGCGATCCGCTTCACTTTCGGATTCCCACGCTCCGAAGAGAATGATCGGAGCCCATTCACCAGCGAGCGGGCCAAGGGCCCACGCGGGCGTGCCAGGATCACCGTGTAATATACGTTTTAACACCACGCCGCTGCCGCCTGATTCGCCGGCCCATTGCCACGCTTTGTTATGATCGATTCCGCAGGCCCGCAACGCGTCGGCCAAGGTATCACGGTTGAGCGGAGGAAGTCTCTCGCCTGGGCTCCGGCTGCGGCCTGCATGGGTTCGCACGAGGACCCGATGTCCACCCGCTACGGCGGCGGACACCTGTTCTGGCGTGAGTTCAAGCCCTCCATCCGCGAGAAGAAGCACCGCGGGTTTGCTTTGAGAAAGCACTCGCCACGCGTCCGGTGATGTTACCGCGACCGCCGGAATGACGGCGTTGGTTGTAGCTACGGATTCGTTGCGGCTTGATGACCAAGCAGCGACGGCGTCGCGCACTTCTTCGTGTGACCACGAACGAATTTCAAATGAGTGATTGTCCGACGCGGTGAGCCACTTCTCGAGCGCATCGACAAAGGATTTTCTTCCTGCGAGAAACACTGATGGGGACAGGTTTGGCCGGAGCGTTTTGAGTTCGTCCCAGAGGCGAGATAAGGAGTGGGCCCCATCCACGTTTCGGCCCATCACGTGGGCCAGCCATATTGCGGTGCCGATTTGGCGGGCGATCCAAGCGGAGATGTCCAACGCATCCAGCACCCGGACTTCGCGCCATCCCAGGCGGTGAGCTTGTTCGCGTCCCCAGTTGTTTTTGTGTTCGTGCGATTCTTCATACGAACCGTCTTCACGCCTTCGCCGGGGCCAGACTTGGAGCGTGACGATGACGAGCGTAGAATTCGCGGGGATGAGATCACCGGACGCACTCGTGCGTTTTTCCGCATCCGCGCAGGCTTTCTCGATCATGCCTTGCGCGGTGGTTCGGCTGAGCTCCCAGCCGGAAAAGCCAATGGGAACATGGAAGCCGGCGGTCTTCGCTTCAACTATCCCGTCCCAACCGCCGAGGTTGGTTTTTTCGTGGGTGAGAAAGCGACATTGGAGCAATTCCGCGCCTGAGCCGCACACAAGCTGCTGCATCAGGGATGGCATCCAGCGCTCAGATTCAGCTCGTTCAGCCCAAGCCTGAAGGTCGACGGCCCGGATCTCGTCAAGAATCGGTGTCATGATATGCTGGCAAAGTCGGAACCGACGCGAACTTCGTCGATACCGAATCTGTCGCGGCAGGGTGGACCGCGTCTACCAAACTACGCGAACTAGGCCGGAGTCGGTGATGTTGCCGTCTTTGGTGATGAGCGGCACGCCCAGGTCGAGGGCGGTGGCGACGATCAGGCGGTCGAGGGGATCGGCGTGAGGAAGCCGGAGCACGGGGGCCTTGATCGCGGCGGAGAGGGATATCGGCACCTGATGGACGTGGGCGAAGGCGGTGGCGAAAACCTCCTCGGCTTTTTGGCCACGGAGATCGATTTCGTCTTCGTCGATCAGGCGCCCGAGTTCGATCATGGTCGCGGCCGAGAATGCGAGTTCGCCTTTGGCGGCCGATTCGATGGCGCGACGGGCTTTGGCTCCGAGTCGCTCAGGCTGATACGCGGCGAAGACGAGGGCGTGCGTATCGAGCAGGTGGCGAAGCTTCACGCGAGGTGTTTGCCTGCCGGCAGGGTCGGCTTGGTGAGATCCACGTCGGGACGGATCGCGATCAGGTCGCGGGCGTAGCCCAGCCACGTGGTCTTCCGGCCAGCCGGTGCGGGTTTGGCGGCGGCACGACGTTTGGCGGGTTTCTTCGGCGTGGCGACGGGCATGGAGAATAGGTATGCTGGAGCGCTTGGGCTGACAAGTCTGGCGAGCCGGTTTGGGGTATACGCTGCTACTTGGTGATTTGGATGCGGCCGAAGCGGCGGGTGGCGGTGGTGAGCGCGGTGATGTCGCGGAGGACGAGGGTTTCGGTGTCGTCGCCGTTGTCGGTGGTGGAGATCTCGACGGCGTCGGGTGTCCAGGTGGTGAAGTCGCCGGTGAATTGAGGGGTGAAGGTCAGGTCGGTCGCGTCTTTTAGGCGCGTGTAGGTGACGGTGAGGTAGGTCGTGCCGCTGATCGTCGTGGTGCCGACGGTGAGGGGGGCGGTGGACACGCTGCGGGGGTTCAGGAAGAAGGCGTATTCGAGGAGGTTTGCGAGACCGTCGCCGTCGGGGTCGGCGGTGGATCCGGAGATCGTGGAGTCGAGCAGCTCGGCGGCGGTGAAATACTCCGCCTGGAATTCCTCGAAGCTTGGGCCGGTGGGGGCGACGACGATGGAGAGTTCGCCGGTGAGGGTGAGGAAGGTAGTGTCCCACGCGAAGCCGGAGGGGAGCGAGGGGAGGAGGAGGTCGGTCGCGACGTCGAAGGCGGATGTGGTGATGCCGGAGAAGCGGAGGACGTGGAAGGTCGCGGTGTCGGTGGGCGTGTAGTCGAGGACGATGTTGATCTTGCCGTCGAGGGTGAGAGAGCCGTCCACGGTGAGGTAGTCGTAGGCGGTGGCGCTGTGCAGCTCGAGTTCGGTGAACGCGGTGGAGCCGAGGGTAAGGTTGCCGAGGAAGCGCAGGGGATCTCCGGATTGGCCGCGGGGCGTGAGCGCGCCGGTGACGGTGGTGGCTTGGTCGATGTCGCCGGTGCCGGTGAGCGTGCCGGAGAAGATCGTGGCGGGCGCGTCAAGGGTGCCGTTGACGACGAGGGCGCCGGTGAAGGTCGCGCCGGAGGTGGCGGTGAGCAGGGCTTCGTCGCCGACGGTGATGGCGCCGGCGTGGGTGCCGGCAGGGAGGGCGAGGGTGCCGGCGCTAACGGTGGTGCCGCCGGTGTGCGTCGGGATGGCGGAGAGGGTGAGCGTGCCGGCGCCGGTCTTGGTGAAGGCGCCCGCGCCGGAGAAGGCGGCGGAGAGCGTGACGTCGGAGGCGTTGTCGATCGTGCCGCCGTTGGAGGCGAAGGTGATCGGGGCGGCGCTGGTGGCGGCGCCGGAGAAGACGAGAGTGGCGTCGTCGAGCGTGGTGGGAATCGCGCCGAGGGTGCCAACGGTGACGAGGGCGTCGCTCGCGATGGAGAGCGTGGCGGCGCCGTTGTCGGGGTGGATGGCGGAGGCGGTAAGGGTGCTGCCGGCGCCGCTGACGAGGATGCTTCCGGCGGCTTCGGAGGCGATGGTCATCGCGGATGCGGAAAGGTCGGCGCCGGCGAGAACGCGGAGCTCTCCGGCGGAGAGGAAGCCGACGAAGATGTCGCCGAGGGTGATCTGGGCGGAGGGACCGGTGGCGAGGAGGACGCCGGTGCCGATGTCGCTGCCGATGACGGTTTCTCCGGGGGCTGCGAGAGTGTTTTGGGCTTGGAGGGTGCCGCCGCCTTGGACGTAGAGGCTGCGAGTGGTGGCGGGAGCGGAAAGCGTCAGCGTGCCGGAGCCGTTTTGGGCTAGGGTGGAGGAGCCGGTGCCGGTGATGGTGTCCGAGAAGGTGAGGTCGTCGGAGCGGGCGAAGGCGAGGGCGGCGCCGTTGTTGATGGTGACGTTGCCCGAGAGAACTCCGGTGGTGCCGCCGTCGCCGACCCGGAGGATGCCGGCGTTGATCGTGGTGCCACCGGTCTGGGCGGCGGAGCCGGTGAGGCTGACGGTGCCGGTGCCGGATTTCGTCAACACGCCCGCGCCGGTGAGCGTGCCGGGGAAGGTGGAGCTGCCGGAGCGGTTGAAGGCGAGGGTGGTGCCGGTGGCGAGGGTGACGGAGCCGGAGAGGGTGCCGGTCGCGCCGCCGTTGCCGATCTGGAGGGTGCCGGTGGTGACGGTGGTGCCGCCGGTGTGGGTGGCGTCGCCGGTGAGGGTGAGGGTGCCGGCGCCGAGCTTGGAGAAGTCGCCGGAGCCGGAGAGGGCGCCGGGGTAGGTGGAGGCGTCGGAGCGGTTGAAGACGAGGTGGGCGCCGCTGCTGATCGAGACGTTTCCGGTGATGGAGCCGGCGGTGCCGCCGTTGCCGATTTGGACGGTGCCGGCGTTGACGGTGGTGTTGGCGGAGAGGGTGTTGGCGCCGGTCAGGGTGAGGGTGCCGGAGCCTTTCTTGTAGAGCGGTCCGGAGCCGGAGATGACGCCGGAGAGGGTGACGTCGAAGTCGCTTTGGATGACGCCGCCCTGGCCGGTGAGGGTCCAGCTGGTGTCGGCGGTGTCGGGCGCGCTGAAGATGAAGACGCCTTCTTCGAGGAGGGTGGTGAAGGACGACCCGCCGGCGAGGTCGGCGGCGGTGACGATGCCGGCTCCGGAGACGATGAGGGAAGCGGTGCCGCCGCTGGCGTTGGAGCTGCGGGTGAGGGTGCCCGAGACGGTGAACTCGCCGCCGTTGATGGAGAGCGAGCCGGACGCGCCGGAGGCGAAGGCGAGGTAGGCGTTAGTGGCGGTGAGGCGGGAGTTGGTGCCGAGGGAGAGCGTGTTGGCGCCGGCGTCGCCGCCGAGGGTGACGGTGCCGACGGTGGCGGTGGCGCTTGAGGAGAGGGCGGCGGAGCTGCCGTTGTTGACGGAGAGGCTGCCGAAGGAGCCGGCACCGCCGAGGACGAGCGCGCCGGCGGTGACGCCGAGCTGGCCGGAGGTGCTGTGGCCGGAGCCGGAGAGGGTGAGGACGCCGGTGCCGGACTGGAAGATGAAGCCGGAGCCGGAGAGCACGCCGGGGTAGGTGGCGGCGTCGGAGCGCTTGAAGACGAGCATGCCGTTGTTGATGACAGGGCCGGTCCAGGAGCCGGAGGTGGCGCCGTCGCCGATCTGTAGGGTGCCGGCGGATACGGTGGTGGCGCCGGTGAAGGTGTTGGCGCCGGAGACGGTGAGCGTGCCGGTGCCGAGCTTGGTGATGGCGCCGGAGCCGGCGAGGACGCCGGCCTGGGTGAAGGAGTCGGAGCGGTTGAAGGCGAGGGTGGCGCCGCCGCTGACAGTGGTGGTCGAGGCGGGGAGACCGCCGGTGGAGCCGCCGTTGCCGACGCGGAGGGTGCCGGCGGAGACGGTGGTGGCGCCGGTATAGGTGGGCGTGGCGGCAAGGGTGAGGGTGCCGGCGCCGGCCTTGGTAAGGGTGCCGGTGCCGGAGTTGCCGATGGCGGAGGCGAGGGTGATGTCGTTGCCGTTGGTATCGAGGGTGCCGCCGCCGGAGGAGATGGTGAGGGTGCGGGCGGAGAGGTCGACGGTCGAGCCGGAGAGCCAGCGGAAGGTGCCGCCGTCGAGGGCGAGGGCGGTGCCGGCGCCGAGGTTGTTCAGCGCGGAGAAGGCGAGGACGCCGCCTTTGGCGGTGGTGGCTCCGGTGTAGGTGTTGTTGGCGGAGAGGGTGAGGGTGCCGGAGCCGGTTTTGGTGAGGGCGCCGACGTCGGTGTCGTAGTTGATGAGGGGGTTGGCGAAGGTGACGTCGTTGCCGTTGGTGTCGAAGGTGCCGCCGCCGGCGGCGAGGCGGACGGAGCGGGCGGTGACGCCGTCGGCGCGGAAGGTGAGGTCGGCGGTGTTGCCGGCGGCCCATTTGAGGGTGCCGTTGCTGAGGCGGAAGAAGCCGACGCCGGTGCCGAGGTTGTTGAGGTTGGAAAAGAGGAGGGTGCCGCCTTCGAGCTGGGTGTTGCCGTTGTAGGTGTTGTTGCCGGTGAGGGTGAGGGTGTTGGTGTTGACCTTGAAGATGGTGCCGGTGCCGCCGAGGGTGCCGGCGTAGGTGTAGTCGGTGGTGCGGTTGAAGATGAGGTTGCCGGCGTTGTTGATCGACGTGGTGGCGAGGGAGCCGGTGGCGCCGCCGCCGCCGATGGCGACATTGCCGGTGACGACGTTGAGGGTGCCGGTGAAGGTGTTGTCGGCGGTGAAGCGGAGGTTGCTGGCGCCGTTTTGGGTGACGTTGCCGGGGCCGCTGATGACGCCGGAGTAGTCGAGGAGGGTGCTGTATTTGAAGACGACGGAGGCGTTGTTGACGATGTTGCCGTTGAAGGCGACGGCGGTGGAGTCGCCGATCTGTAGGGTGCCTTCGGATACGGTGGTGTTGCTGGGGATGGTGCCGCCGCCGGAGAGGACGAGGGTGCCGGCGCCGGTCTTGGTGAGGGTGTCGGTGGCGGTGACGGCGCCGGAGAGTTTTAAGGTGGCGTTGGCGGAGATGGCGGCGCTGGCGAGGGAGCCGAGGGTGACGGGGGCGGAGACGGTGTGGGTGATGTTGCCGCTGGCGGGGGTGGCGGCGGAGAGGGTGCCGCCGGCGGAGAGGACGAGCTTGCTGGTGGAGGGCGTGCCGGAGGCGAGGGTGTAGGCGGTGGCGCCGGAGAGGCTGAGGCCGGCGACGGTGCGGTCGGCGTCGAGGGTGATCGAGGCGGGGGTGGCGCCGGCGAGGGCGACGATGTCGGCGGCGATGGGGACGGAGTTGTCGAGCCAGTTGGTGGCGGTGCCCCAGGCGCCGGTGGATGCGCCGCCGTCCCACTGGGCGGGGTCGGCGACGGAGGCGACGGCGATGTTGACCTGGAGGGCGGTGGCGGAGGCGGCGGTGCCGTCGTAGGCTTTGACGGTGAAGGCGGCGAGGGTGCCGTTGGCGTTGGTGGCGGGGGTCCAGACGAGGGATTCTCCGCTGGCGAGGGTGGTGGTGCCGGCGACGACGGCGCTGCCGGACTTGGTCAGGGTGCCGGTAGTGACGGATTCGATACGGAAGGACGGGGTGGTGCCGTCGACGTCGGCCTCGTCGGCGGCGGCGGCGAGGGTGGCGTAGCTGAGGGTGAAGGCGGTGTCCTCGGTGGCGCCGCTGATCGTGCCGATGGAGGTGAGGGTGGGGGCGTCGTTTACGGCGGCGACGGCGACGTTGACCGTGACGGCGGG
>CBIHRE010000096.1:0-12440 GCA_966212385.1 uncultured Akkermansia sp.
TGATGCGGGCGCCGCGAGAGCGCCGCGCGGCCGGGGCTTTGCGAGGGGGCATACGCCTCAGAGGAAGGGACAGGACGGCCCTTGTCCGCTCGGATTGCTCTCCCGGTGAAACCGTGCGCGCCCGTGCCACCGGCCGGGCCGACAAAGGGGCGCCGGACTCGTCGCCCCAACGGGCGCACTTGCTACGCGATGCAGGCTCGGAAAGCCTCCGACGCCCATGAGCTATCGCATCCTCGCGCTTTTCGCCCTCGCCCCGCTCTCCGTGCCCCTCACCGGCTCCGCCGCCGAAACCAAGCCGGCCCCCGCCGCGTCCGCGCCCGCCGCGGCCTCACTCGGCTCCACGCTCAGCTCGGCCTTTGGCGTCCTCCTCGACTCCGCGACCAGCGCCGATCGCACGTCCGTAGGCCTTCCCGACACCCTCGCGAAGATCCAGGCGGCCGCCAAGGTCGCCGGCAAATCGGCCCTCGCCGACCAGCTCGCGGCCAAGCTCAACAGCTCCTCCGAAAGCAGCTTCACCCCGGCTCTCGGCCTGGTGAAGAGCGCCCTCGCCGACGTGCCTTGGAGCGAGGCCAAAAACCTCGCCTCGGGCGGCAACACCGCCGTCACCGAATTCATCCGCAAATCCACCGCGACCAAGCTACGCGCCCAGCTACTCCCGGTGGTGCAAAAGGCCGTCGCCTCCGCCGGCGTGCCCGATCAATACAAGCAACTCCTCGCCGCCGCCGGCCCCGCCGCATCCCTCTTCGGCAAACCCGGCGTGTCCGACCTCGAGGGCTTCGTCGCCGACCAGACGCTCGAGAGCGTCTACGCCTATCTCGGCAAACAAGAGACCGCGCTGCGCGCCAATCCCGCCCTCGCGAAAAGCCCGCTCGTGCAGCAGGCCTTCGCCCTGCTTTCGCCGAAGAAGTACGCCCCGGGCTTTTCCGCGGCGGCGCGCGGGCCCCAACCCAGCCTTCCCCGCGACGCGCGCGCCGCGCCGTCTTCGGCTCACTTCCCTTCGCTCGTGGCCGGCGCGGCGCCGGCCGGCGGTTCACGCCAAGGCTTGCCTGCGCGAAAGGCGTCCAGATGCGACCGGTAGATCTCTTTGAACATGACGTCTTTTTCCATGGTTTGCTGCATCCGCTTTTCCGCCTGCTCGAAGTCGCCCGTCTCCGCGAGGGCCGCCGCCAGCGTGTCGATATAGGCGGCGTTTCTCCACTCGTCGAGCTCGCAGGCATCCTTGGCGAGGCGGAGCGCCGCGGCGCCGTCGCGGACCTTGTCGTCGGGACAGGTCGCCAGCAACCAAGCCAGTTGATTGAGCGCCATGGCGTCGATCTTCAGGTCGACCGCCGCCTGCATGAGGGCGCGCGCCCGCGCATACTCGCCCCGCCGGACGCGCAACATCGATTCCTGCTGGAGCGCCCACAGGTTTCCGGGGGCCTTCAAACGCACCTTTTCCAAAGCGGCCAAGGCGCGAGGCTCATCCTGTGCGACCAAGGCGCGATAAGCCTCCGCCACCTGCCACCCCTCCTGCCACGGAGCCCAGCACAGGACGCCCACCGACAAGACGGCCAACCCGACGCACCCGCCTCGCGCCCACGCCACCCACCGCCCCGCCGACGCGGCGAGACCCGCCAAAAGTCCGATCAGCAAGCCGCCGAGATGCGCAAAGTTGGCGATCGGCATGATCCGCGACCACGTAAGGAAAAAGCAGAAACCGAGCCATCCGAACATCAGGATCCGCGTGTTGCCGGGCAACACCCGCCGGAAATCCGGATGCCTGCCGCCGTTCACGATCATGAATCCAAAAAATGAATACACCACCCCGGAAAGCCCCACGCCGAGCTCGCCGCTCCACGCCAGCTCGGCCGCGCCTCCCGCCAGCGCGCCGCCGGCCACCAGCCCGAGATAAGATCCCCTCCTCAGTTCGCGCTCCAGCAAGCGGCCGAAGAGCCAGATCCAGTAGGCGTTGAAAAGAAGATGCAGCGCGTCGCCGTGGATAAACAAACTTCCGAGGACGCCCCACCACTTCCGGTCCAGCCAGATCTCGGTTCCGCCCGCATACAGCCAGCGATACGCCGCATCGGCGTCGATCCAGGTCCAAGCCGTCGCGGCCACGCCGCCGGCCAGGAACAGCAGGGTGACCCAAGGCCGACGCCCGCCCGGCAGGCTCCACACGTTGAGAACGCGCTTCGTCGCTTCGCGCTCCTCCGCCTCCAGGCGCTCGGTCTCCTCGGAAGCCGCCTCGTTTTCCCGTGCCGACCGGCCGGGCAAAGAAAAATTCTGGAACGACATGGTGAACCTCGCCCCGAGCCCGCGTGATCCCACCCCTCCGGGCAAATAATTTCATTCCTCCCCGACCCGGGGCGCCCGAGGCCGGTTCGGACGGATGGCGCGGAAGCCGGGCGGAAGACGCAAAAAAGCGGAGGCCCGGAGGCCTCCGCCAAAGCGCGACGGAAAATCTGCGGGCCCTTAGCGGCTCGAACGGCGACGGCGCATCGCGGCGAGGCCCAGGGCGCCCAATCCGGCGAGGCTGGCGAAACCGGCCGGCTCCGGAACCGCCACGACGCCGGCGCCGGTCACGATGGGGGCGCCGTTCAATGCGTAGGCCATGTCGAAGACCGTGATCTGGCCGCTGCTCTGGCGGGTAAAGCTGGCCCAGCCATAAATGTAGCTGAAATCGGCGGGGTTGGTGGAACCGCTCATCGCCGTATTCGATGCCCGGATACCGAAATAGCCCGTGCTGCCCGCGGGGATCGCGTCAAAATTCAGCGAGTTGCCCCAACGCTCTCCCATATGCTGCAAAAGGAACCCGGCCGGGACGTTCATCGCGCGGCCGCTGCCGATGTCATCCATCAATATCTGGTAGTTGTTGCCGCCGCCAAAATCGCGCCCGCTGATGCCGCCCGAACCGATGACCACGTCGTAGTTCGGCACGTCGACGGCCCAATCTTTCGCCGCACCCGAACCGCCGCCCGCTCCCAAATCCAAAAAGATCGCGCCGGAAGTCCCGGGGTTGGGTCCGACCGGACCAAACGAGGTGATGTCGTCCACATTCGTATAAACGATGGATATAGCCGCTTGAGCGGCAGAAGAGACAAAGCAAGCGACGAGGCCGGCGAGGAGAAAGCCTTTCTTGTAGTTCATGATGGCAAGTGAGTTGGAGTTGGAGGCCAGAGTCCTATAAAATGCTAATTTATTGTAAATACAAATTAGTTAAGATCTGCCCAAGGAGATAATAACCAAAATAAACGGCCCGATTTTTTCGTAGGCGACGGCACCCGGATATGACCGAAACCCGACGGCGCTCGCGAAGCCGCCATTCTCATTCCGCCGGTGGAACGACTGGTCGCGGAGGCGGAACTCGCCTAAGCCCCGCCTCCCTCCTCTGGCCGAGGCGCCTTTTGTATTTGAACTTTCGTTACAAAGGGAAGCGTCCCGCAAGCCCGGGAAAAGCGCCGAGGCGTCGGGGGAAGAAGCGGGGCCTAGCTTTGGAGAGGCGGGGGAGAATCGGATTTTGAAACGAAGATCACCGCTCGCCGCGGGTAAAAATGTTCGATGATCGAGGCCAGGACGACCGATGCCGCGGCCCAGGCCACCAAGCCGAAACCCGCGGGGTGCTTTCCGCCCAGAAGCCGCGCAAGCACACCGACGAGAATTCCGGCAAACGCCATGCTGAGAAATCCTGCAAACGCCGTCAGGGCTATCGACTTCATCGTGAGCCTGCGCGGCGCGAGATAGATGGCCCCCGCCTCGACCTCCAAGGCCAATTCCGCCCCCCGGGCCGCGGCCTCCGCCTTCCGCTGGGTGTAAAGCGGCATCTCGCGCTTCGCAGGTGGCAGCTCGCGATGAGCGCGCGCTTTTTCCCACAGCTCCGGCAATGCCGCCTCGATGGATCGCCATTCGTTATCGCCGACCTTCGCGATCAATGCATCAGCGGTGAGCGGAATCTCCGGGTTCTCGATGATCTCCTCCGCGGAAAGCGGTCCATAATCGCGGCCGTTAACGCGAAGCCAGTATTTCATATTCCGAAGTCGATGCCCGTCGCCCACGCAAAAGCCAGATAATCAAATCGCCCGCCCGGCTTCGCGGAGAGTCGCTCGGCTCAAATCCCGGCGGCGCATTTTCTACATCGTTTCTCGGAACCCCGCGGTCACCGTTAAAAACGCCCCGATCCGGCTTAAGTCCCGGAAAAAGAAGCCGATGAAACCACATCGCCCGCCTCTTTCGGCTGGCGGCACTGGCTCCGCCATTTGGCCGGCTCTTCTCTTCGAGGATCAGGTCCGGAGGGCTGCCGGTGGGAATCCAAACCAGAACCTAAACAAGCGACACGTCCTCCAGCACCGCTCATGAAAAATTCTTCGTTCAAGCTCCTGCCTGTTCTCGCGCTCCCGTTCCTTTGCGCCGGCGCCGCGTTCGCCACGCCCTCCGCCACCGTCGTCAACATCGAGGCCAAGGTCTTCTTCATCGGCAATTATTCCGGACAGGGCGCCTACGCCGACCCGGGCAATAATTATTGGAATGCTTTCACCACCACCGCCGGAGGCTCCAATCTCATCGCCTCCGACGGCGTGACGCCCACCACGATCTCCTTCTCGGTCGGCGGCATCCCCAGTGGACAAGTCGGTTTCGGCGGAGGCGCCTACGGCAACCTGCTCGCGGACTACTACTATGTCGGCGGCACCACCCCGGCGACCTTCACCATCGGCGGGCTGACCCCGGGACATAACTACGATGTTTATCTTTATTCACAGCCCGGCTCCAGCGGGGCGACCGATCGCGCCGCGACCTTCACCTTGGGTGGCGATTCCAAGAGCCTCCCGGCTTTTTCGATCAACTCGTTTATCGAGAACACCAATTATGTGGTTTTCCACGTCGCCTCGATCGCCGGGACTTCGCTCAACGGCAGCTTCGTGGGCAGCCTGGGCGGCAACGAAGCGGAGCTAAACGGACTTCAGATCGTCGATCTCGGAGCCGCCGCCGTGCCCGAGCCGTCGGCCTACGCCGCGCTCGCCGGCCTGGCCTTCCTCGGCATCGCCGCCGGACGCCGCCGCGCCCGCCGCGACGGCGCCTGATCCCCTTCGGTCCGAGTCCCGCTCCGTCCTTGGAGCGGGACCTACGCCTCGGGCGGCGGCGCGCTCATGTGGAGGACGCCCCAGCCGTGACCATCGAGGTCGACGAAGCTGTGCGTATACATGAAACCGAAATCCTCGGGCTTGTCGTAAGTGGTGCCTCCGGCGGCGAGCGCCTTCGCGACGAGATCGTCGACTTCCTGGCGGCTCCCGCATGCGAGGCAAAAGAGGACCTCCACCGCCTTGCTCGTGTCGCAGACGGCCTTGGGGGTGAATTCGCGGAATTTGGAATGCGTGAGCAGCATCGCCGAGACCGTCTCGTTGAGGACGATGCAGGCCTCGGTTTTTCCGGTGAACTGCGGATTATGGGCAAAGCCCAACGCCTTGAAAAAGGCCACCGACCTCGACAGGTCGGCGACCGGGACATTGACGATGAATTGTTTGATCATGGGAGCGGTGTTCAGCCACTCCCTCCACGAACGAAGGCCACGATTTCAGACACAAAGTCTTGCCCTTCGACCACAGCGGACGCGGCTCGCAACCGCGTTCAGGCGTCGAAGCGGCGGAGATTGGCGATGAAGTAATTGTCCAGCTCGGCGAGACTGCTGAACTGGATTTTGCCGCGCTCGATTCGCGCCAACACGACGTCGATGGCGCCGATCAGATCTTGATAACTTTCGCGTGCGCGGGGGCTGGAGATGCGCTCGGCCATCGCCGCAAGATCTCTCGCCTCGGCGAGATCACGCTTGGGGAACCGCGCCTTGAACCCGTCGTGGTCGTCGCGGTAATCGCGCAGCACGGAGCTTATGAGGCCCGGGCCGGCCTCGCCTCGGCCCCATGCGTCGCGACAAAGCAGCAAGACCGCGGCGGCGGTCGACTTTATCCGATCATCGTTGGCTTTGATTTTCATTTTTTCCGCGCGGGTCGATTGCCGCGCGTCCCGTCAGGCCCGCCCGGCGCCGAATTCATTCGGGGTGCGGCTGCGGTCGGGCAACGCATTTAGCGCGGAAACCGCGATTATCGCGGGTGGCCTCTCGCGGTCGCAGGAGGGACCGCAACAACTCAAATCGACCTCCGCCTGCGGCGCAGCGCCAGCAACGCCGCGCCCGCAGCCGCCAGCACCGAAGCCTGCGCGGGCTCGGGTATCGCCGCCGTGGTGACATCGGCCCACTCGGTCCCGAAGCGCAGCTCGTCAAACAGCACCGTCCGGCCCGAGTTGTTGTTGCTGCTCTGATTTCGCGTCTGCAGAAGCACCGCTCCCAAGCTGCCGGGCGTGGTGTAAATGTTGCCCACGTCGACACTGGTGAGCCCGACGGAAAGCTCGGATGACGACGATGGCGCATACCACGCCGAGAGGGATTCGTTTCCGGTGGTGCTGACGTCGAGCCGCAGCACGACTTGGAAGGTCGCGTTCGCGCCCGTGAC
Source organism: uncultured Akkermansia sp. (assembly GCA_966212385.1). Lineage (GTDB taxonomy): Bacteria > Verrucomicrobiota > Verrucomicrobiia > Opitutales > Opitutaceae > IMCC26134_A. Next base: position 6,477 of record CBIHRE010000096.1, read on the forward strand.
CTTATAAAGCGGATACACCACGTTGCCGGCGGCGACGGACAACCAGATCTCGTCCGTGCTGTTTTTTATCAAACCGTAGTGGATGCCGCTCGCGATGTTGAAGCTGTCCACGGTGGTGCCGGTGGAAAGCGTGAGGCCCGCGAGGCTCTGGCTCACGCCGTTGAGGCTCGTCTGCGTCGGCAGGTTCACCAAGCCGCTGAAATAATACGCGTCCGCGGCGGGAGGCGTGGCGGCGAAGGTTCGATAGACACGGCGTGAGATGTTGGCGGAGAGATTCCCCACCCGCGCCGATCCGGATTGGGCGGTGCCCGTCAGGAGAGGATGGGTGATACCGTTCAAGTTGGCGACCGCGCCAGCCGTCGAGTTGCCCCATTGTTTCCCTGCGGTGGAGGCGAAACCATAGTTGCCCGTCACCACCGACAGATTGGGCGAGGCGCCCAGATTGGTGTCGGCGTCGTAAGTGCCGCCCGTGCCGGAAGCGGTGGCTTGAAAAGACTCGGAAGCGATCAGCACCGCACGCGCGGAAGACGCGGCAAACGTGGTGAAACAGAGACCGGCAAGCGCAAGATGGCAGACGGACTTGGACGTGAAAACTAACGACAAGGTGGATCGGGATACTCGGGGCATGGGGTGAAGCGGAGGATGGCGCTGGCCGGCCCGCCGCCCGAGGGCGCACGCGAATGGAACGGGCATGCAAGCGGCTGGCGGTGAGCAAACAATACGAAGCAACGGCGACAACTTACCGTCTTTTGACAGGGAGCTCACCCAGGCAAACCGCCCAGCCCAAGAGCTTATTCACCCCAATTGCTCGGAGGCCGTCCGGCTCTTCGCTGAATTGTCCGCGCCGGCAGGCTCGCGCAATCGGGTCGGCAAAAGGAACTGCAAATCTCCGTGCGCGGCGGCTGGGCCGAGCAACTCCGCGACGGCTACCTCCGCCTCGACGAGTGGATCTTTTCCACTGCTCCGCAGTTGAAAATCGTCCTGCCCATCCCGCCGGAAAAACACCCCGCCAACGCCCGCTCCCTCCACTCCGTAAATCAGCCCCTAATCTGCGGAATTCAGGATAATATCTAAAGTTACCCCGATTTAGTGACGATGGGCGGCATGGCACGAGCACCATGATCTATTCATTCCTTCGTCTAGCACGTCGTGTAACCGACTTCATCACCCCACACCCCCCGGTCAGCAACGAGGAAACGAATCCCCCTTTTCGCCGAAAGTCTTCTTTGTCGGCGCGGGCTAAAACGCCCGTTTTAGCCACCACCGGGTGGTTTTGCCTGCTGGCATTCGGTCTGTTTTTCGCCGGAGGCCAAAAGAGCTTTGGCCAGACGATAACCTTGAGCTCCCCCACCAGCAGCTCGACCGCCGTCGACACCATGCCCGTCCTTATAGCGATCTCGGGCGAAAGCGGCGGCATCAGCAATGTCCGCGTGGTCATGACCTACGTCTCCGGGTATTCGACCGCGTCGATCGGCTCCACGTGGACGATGACGACGATCAGCACCGCTGCGTCGCAATCGTTCAGTTTCAATCCTTCGACGGCGAACAGCAACTCGTTGTTCAAATCGGTGATTCAGCTTAGCCCCGAAGGTAAACTCGTGACTCAGCTTAACTCCTCCGGCGTCACGGTATCTCCGAACCCGCCGGACGGGGTCTACAGCGTCTACGCTCAATACACCCGGGCCGCCACAGGCGCGGTCGTGAAGTCCAACACGGCGACTAGCGTCTCGGTCGATACCGGCGCGCTTCCGCCCACTTTTTCCTATCTGCCCGTTTCGTTCACCATCGATCCGACGACCGATGTTCTTTCCCTGCCCGCCGGCACCACCCCCGTCGCGATCAACCCGACGACCGATGTCCTCACGCTCAAAAACCACGGGCTGGCGGCCAACGCGGCGCTGACCCTTTCGGGGACCAATCTGCCGTCGACCACGACCTACTATGCCTCGGTGATCGACAGCGACAGCTTCCGGCTCGCGACCACCTCGGGCGGCTCCACCTTCGCGGATATCACGCCGGGGACCAGTGGCACGATCACGTCCCCCTCCGGTTCAGACGCGATCGCTATCAACCCGACGACCGATGTCATCACCCTCGCGAGCCATGGGCTCGCGGCCGATACGGCGGTCACCCTTTCCGGGACCAATCTGTCGTCGACCACGACCTACTACGTCTCGTTGATCGACGGCGACAGTTTCCGGCTCGCGACCGCCTCGGGCGGCTCCACCTTCGCGGATATCACGCCGGGAACCATCGGCACGATCAATGTCGCGTGCCACCTGCTGCCCGCCGGTGCGGCGGTTAAAGTTTCGGGGACCAGCCTGTCGCCGGACACGACCTACTACGCCGCTCCTATAGACGCGAACTCGCTCAAACTCGCCACCTCGCCGGGAGCTACGAGCTACGCCGATTTCCCGACGGGCACCAGCGGAACGATCCGTTCCCTCTCCGCCGCGAGCAACATCACCTTCGATGGCACGACCGATGTCGTCACCCTCGTGAATCACGGATTTGCGAACAATACCGCGGTGTCCGTTTCCGGCACCAACCTGACTTCAAACACGCCCTATTACGTCTCGGTGATCGACGCCGACACCTTCAAGCTCGCGACCACTTCGGGCGGCTCCACCTACGCGGATCTTACGGACGGCGTCACGGGATGGATAAGTTCCCTCCCCAAGCCGGCCACCATCGACCCCGCGACCGACGTCATCACCTACACGGGCCATGGATTGACGGCCAATACGCTGGTGCACATCGCCGGGACCAACCTGTCGCCGACCACGCCCTACTACGTCGCGGCGGTCACCACCAACACCTTCAAGCTCGCGACCGCCTCGGGCGGCTCGACCTACGCCGATTTTACGGCGGGCACGATTCGCACTCTTTCCGGGCCCTCGACGGTCGCGATCGCTCCGGCCACCGATGTCATCACCCTCGCCAATCATGGGTTGGCGGCCAATACGGCGGTGACTCTTTCCGGGACCAATCTGTCACCCGCCGCGACCTACTACGTCTCGGTGGTCGACGCCAACAGCTTCAAGCTCTCCACGACCTCGGGCGGGACGACCTACGCCGATATCACGACCGGGGTCACTTCATGCACGGTGACCTCCACCGATGCGTTAAAGGGAGACGTTCTCACCTTGGGCACGAACCTCGCCGCTTTTTATTAATACATACAGGAAAAATTCGCCCCCCCCAGTGCCAAAAACACCGTCACCGGCCCCAACACCGTGGTGGTGACCATGGTGAACGTGGTGCGAAACAATAGCTTCGTTTTTGACCGCTCGAAAATCGCCTCGGGGATCCTTTCCACCACCTCGTCCACCCTGCCCGACGACAGCTACACCATCTCCTTCGCCTATCGGGATCTTAACAGCCACACCGCCACCGGTGTGACGCTGCCTTACATGGCCTACGACGCCGGGACCCTGGCGCCGAACATCACGAGTCTGACCGCCAACGGCACCCTCATCGACGGGAGCACCTTCGCCTACACGCTTCCCGAGGCACCTTACGGCGGCACCGTGAAACTGACTTTCAGCAACGGCACGACCACCACCGTGATTCCCCTCCCGAACGCCCGGTCCGGCACCTTCACCTACGACCGCGCACGTTACGCCGCCTCCATCCCGACGGGAATCTACACGGTTACCTTGAGCTATCAGGATACCGCCGGGAACACGGTCAACTCCACCTCCGTCACGGGTGTCTCCGTCACGGTCGCGCCGCTCACCGCTACAACCGATACCGATGGCGACGGCCTCAACGACCTCGCGGAACTCAAACTCGCCGCCCTCGGCTTCGACTGGCAGGTCGCCCAGCCCGAGCTCGTTACCGCCTTTCTGAACGACGCCAGCCTCTACACGCTGGTCGAATACGACGCCAACCGCACTGCGGGCCACGACGACGTCACCGCTTCGCCCACCACCTACGGCCTCTACACCTCTGCGGAGATCGCCGCCTCCCGCACCGCCGGCCAAACCGACGTCACCTCCGCTCCGGCCACCTACAACCTCGTCACCGCCGCCGCCGCGCAAGCCCAAGCCGATGCCGCCCGCCTAACCGGCCGCGCCGATGTCACCGCTTCGCCCGCTACCTACGGCCTCTACACCTCTGCGGAGATCGCAGCCTCCCGCACCGCTGGCCAGACCGACGTCACCTCCGCACCGGCCACCTACAACCTAGTCACCGCCACCGACGCGCAGGCCCAAGCCGATGCCGCCCGCCTAACCGGCCGCGCCGACGTCACCGCTTCGCCCACCACCTACGGCCTCTACACCTCCGCGGAGATCGCCGCCTCCCGCACCGCCGGCCAAACCGACGTCACCTCCGCTCCGGCTACCTTCAACCTAGTCACCGCCGCTGCCGCGCAGGCCCAAGCCGATGCCGCCCGCCTAACCGGCCGCGAGGACGTCACCGCTTCGCCCGCAACCTACGGCCTTTTCACTTCCGCCCAAATCGACGCCTCCCGCTCCGCAGGCCGCGCAGACGTCACCTCGGACCCGATCGCTTACGAGCTCTATCGGCCGACCGATCTTCAAGCGCTCGCCCCTGGGGCGCCCGTGATCACGCACGACCCGGTCACCAAGAAATTCAAGCTGACCTTGCACGTCGAAAAATCCACCGACCTCTCCCAGTTCTCCCCGCTGCCCTTCTCTGTCGACACGACCTCGATCAACCCATCCGGCGAATTGGAGTTCGAATTTACCGTCGACGAGCCTGCCGCCTTCTTCCGCCTGCAGGCTCGCTGATTCAGGCCGGCGCCGTCCCGCAGCACGGCGCCGGTTTTACCGGGGCCGGCGCGCATCCCACCCTTTTGGCTTGGCCTTTCGCAGTGCCCGACCCAGCGATTTGCTCAACCCGCTCTTCAATATTCTCGGCCTGCCCCTTTGGCTCAGCCCGCATCTGCGCACTGGGCCAGTGACCCCGAGCTAAGAGCCTTTTCGAAACAGCACGGGATTCCGTCGAAACAACTCGAAGCCCTATCGGAACAGCCCGGCGCTCTGTCGGAACTAGCGGAAGCTCTGTCGGGAGTAGCGGGAATGCTATCGGAAGTGCCTGAAGCGTTGTCGGAGCAGCGCGAAGCCTTGTCGGAACTAGCGGAGGCGCCGTCGGAGCTAGCGGAAACGCTGTCGGAAGAGGCTGAAGCGTTGTCGGAACTAGGTGGAACCTTGTCGGATGAACCCGAAACTCTGTCGGAACAGTCCGGAGCCTTATCGGAATAACCCGGGTGCTTGCCGCAACAGCCCCGGATGGTGCCGAAACAGCCCGCCATCAAAACAAGGGATACGGCGCGGTCGGCAGCCGAGGGCGTTAAGAGGAACCGCCGACGAGTCGATAGTCGCCGATCCACGCCCCGATGCCGTTGCCCGCGAAATCCGGCCCCACCAGTAAGCCGCGCTCGAGCCGACCAGAGAGTGGACTCTTCCGACGTGATGGACGACGAATGGCCGCCTTGGGAAATCGCGAGCGCCTCCGCCTCGTCCCAATCGATGCCGGCGGGAACAGAGAACACTTCATACGAATGCCCGTTTGCGCCCGGCGCCGAGGACCAAACCGTGGGCGCCACGATGACCGCCTACCCCCTTTGGCCCTATAACTTTATAACTCGAGCATATTGCGCGGAAGAATCGTCTGAAAGCGGGACACTGATGACCAAGGTGGATCCGGTCCCATTGAGAACGTCGGTATAATCGGTCCACGTAACCAGATCCGTGCTTGTTTGCACCTTGTAATTGGCCGTCGACAGAGACTTCCACCTAACTTGCAGGTTCTTGCCATGAACGCCGATTATAGCATCACCGACGACGGCAGGAGCTACGGAGCTGGTCAAATCATAGAGCTTAAGCTCGTAACTGCTTCCGCTCACTTTCGATTCGAGCAGGTAGGGATAACTGAATTTATATTCATTAGAAATAGAGCCCAACTCGGATCGCACCTCGGCCCTACCAACTTGAC
>CBIHRE010000097.1:0-12383 GCA_966212385.1 uncultured Akkermansia sp.
TGGACGGCGCCGCCGCCGAGGTAGGTGTTGTCGAAAAAGTAGGAGACCTGGCCGGCGAGGACGTAGGTCGTGAAGGTGTGGAAGGCGCTCATGTCCGCCACCGGCTGGAAATAGGTGCCGCCGCCGTAGTAATAGTTGAAGCCGTTGTCGTGGAGGTAAAACGAGGAGCCGTATCCGCTGGCGTCATACCAATAGAGGGACCAGTCGGTGGCGCCGGGGGAGAGGGCGACGCGCATCTGGACCCAGTTGCCGGAGGCGGTGTTGGCGAGGGAGAAGCCGGAGGGATCGCCGTAGCCGTCGGTGCGTCCGAACCAGATGCCTTCGCTGGGCGAGTAGCTGGTGTTCATCGCGAGGACGTTGCCGTCGCTGCTCCAGGTGGTGTCGCCGAAATAGGAGATGCCCTGGGTGTTGGGGCCGATGGTTGTGAACCAGCCGGCGTAGGCGCCCTGCGAGGGCGTGAGGTCGCCGGCGTAGTGGTAGGTGGTCGGGCCGGGGGCGGCGGAGAGCGACGCGACGGCGAAGGTCGCGGCGGCGGGGGCGAGGAGGCGGGTGAGGCTGTGAAGCGTGGGCATGGTGGAAGCGGGAAGGCCTCCACGGGATGCAGGCCGCATGCCTCCATGCAAGGTTTTGGCGCCGCGGCGTGTCGGTGCCGTCGAAGGACTTCTCTTTGTCCCGCGACGGGGGCGGACGCGTTTTTGCACGCGTCGCGAGACCGCTGCAGACGAGCGGAGGGACCCGCTCGTCCACCTGAAATCCGAAAAGAGTGGCGCTCAGGCCGCGGGTCTGGGGGCGGGGCGGAGGAAGAGGGGGGTGCTGGCGACGGGGACGCCGTCCACGGTGAGGTCGAGCGAGTGCTCGCCGAGGCGCTCGAATTTCACGGCGCTGATGCTCATCACGAGATTGACCACGGAGCTGGAGGTTTCCGGCGGGGTGGCCGGAGCGACGATGGGCATCTCGATCGGTTGTAGGACGTCGCGGCCGTCGGCGTCGGTGAGGGTGAAGCGCACTTTTTTGGGACCGTCGTCGAAGCGGAGTTTGGCGACGACGCTGAGCTGCGGGTGCAGAACCGGGACCTGTGGCGCGCCGAGGGAGTCGAAGATGCCGACGACGGTGAGTTTTCCGGCGTAGTCGGCGGCGTAATCGCAGGCGGCGAAGAGTTCGGTTTTCATGAACGAAAAACGCCGGGCTCGCGGCGCAGGCGCAAGCCCGGCGGTGGGGACCAGGTTTATTTTGCCGGCGCCTCGGCGGCGGCCTTGGGTTTGGTTTCGGCCTCCACCTGCGCTTTGGCTTCGTTCTTGAGCATCTTTTCGTGCTCTTCCTTGAGATACTGCGCCTTGAGCCGCTCGTCGCGGACCTGTGTTTTGGTCTCGGCGTCGGCCCAGATCCAGTAGCCTTGGCGGTGGTGGTGGAAGAGGAGGCCGGCGAGGACGGCGGCGACCACGGTGAGGACGGTGACGCGGCGACGTTGCGCGGCGGCCTTCTTGTCCTCGTAGGGGTCGTTGAGGTCGCGTTTGCTGTTTTTCGGAAGCACGGCGCGTTCGGTGAGCTTGGTGCCGAAGGGGATGTTGATCTTCACGCGGCCGTTGATGGCCCAGCCGTTGGCCTCGAGTATGGGGCCGAGGGTGCGTTGGCGGAGCTTGAGCCAGGCGATGGCCATGGAGGGGCCGGAGATGATGAGCATGATGCCGAGGATGCCGGCGGGCATCCAGACGCCGAGGCCGAGGAAGCCGCTGATGAAGCCGCCGAGGAGCGTGCCGAGGGCGCCGGCGGCGACGCCGAGGGCGGCGATGGTGCCGACGTCGAACTTCTTGGGCGCGGCGGCGGGGGCGGGCGCGGGGCCCTTGCCGGCGTTGGCGGTTTTTTCCGCGGCGGAGGCGAGCAGGGTGTTGCTCTCGGCGTCCGCGGCGGCGGCGCGTTTCGCGGCCTGTTCCTCGACCATGCGGATGAACTTCTTGTAGGGGGCGAAGAAGGCCTGGCGGATGCTGATGGGGTTGTCGACGATCGCGGTGATGGTGGCGTCCCAGTCGCGCCCCTGGCGGTCGTAGAAGATGCCGTTGCGACCGACGAAGAGGTAGTCGCTGTCACCCTGGGTGAAGCAGGCGGCGATCTTGCGGGGGGCCTGTCCGACGCGCTTGAGGTCGCAGTAGGCGATGTAGGCCTTGCTCATCGCGGCGAGGGGGGAGGGGCCGGCGACCTCGATGCAGAATTCGGTCGAGCGGCTGTCGAGGTAGAGCATGCCGGCTTGGAAGATCGCGGGATACTCGGGCGAATAAAAATCGAAGAAGTTGACGTAGTTGTGGAGGAGGGCGCGGAAGTCGCGGGTGTAGCGGAGGAGTTTCTCGACGTTGACGATGGCGTCGAACTCGGGGGCGAGGGTGGCGTCGGCGGCGATGAGGGAGGCGAGGGCGGGGCGGAGCTTGTCGGCGGCGGCGAGGTGGGCGCGGAGTTTGTCGAGGCCGAGTTTTTCGACCGCGAGGGCGGGCTTGGCGGCGGCGTGGGCGGCGTAGGCGTCGGTCTTGGCCTTGAGGGCGGTCCACTGCTCCTCGGTGAGGGCGGTGAGCTCGGCGCCGAGGGCGGGGGCGACGGCGTCGCGGTGGAGGACGGCGAGGCGGGAGGCCCAGGCGGGGTTGACGGCGGAGAGGAGGGGAAGGGCTTTGCCGGGCTCGATGCGGGCGAGGGGGAAGCCGGCGACCTCGTCGGCGGTGATGCTCATGTCCTTCGCGGCGAGGGCGAGGTATTCGGCCTCGGAGCGGTTGACGGCGGCGAGGGCGCGGGGGTCGAAGGCGGCGAGGCGGGAGCGGGCGAACCAGTCGTCGATCTTGGCGCGGACGGCGGCGACGGCGGCGGCGGCGAGGGGGGTGGCGGCGCCGAGGGTGAGGATGGCGGGATCGGCGGCCTTGTCGGTCCAGGCGACAAGGGCGGAGGCGTCGGCGAAGAACTTGTCGGCGAGGGCGGCGTTGACGCCGGGGGCGCCGGAGCGGTCGGGGGCGCCGCCGGTGGAGGCGACGATGTCGGCGAGGAGGGCGGCGAGGGCGGAATCCTCGGCGGAGGCGGGGACGACGACGCCGTCGCCGTTGAGCTTGGTGGCGGCGAAGAGTTTGGCGGTGTCGGAGGCGTCGGCGAGGGAGATGGCGTCGGCCGAGCCTTTGCCGAGGGAGGCGAGGATGCGTTTGGCGGAGGCGGTGGCGGCGCGGCCCTCCGGGGTGTCGGCGAGGGCGGCGAGGGGGAGCGTGTCCTGCGCGGAAAGCAGGACGGAGAGGTCCTTGAAGTAGGCCTTGGCCCAGGCGATGGCGGCGAGGAGCTCGGGGACGCGGATGCGGCCGTCCTTGTCGGTGTCGAGGAGGGCGAGGGTTTTCTCGTCGAGCTCGAGGCCTTTTACGGGGCAGGACAGGGCGACCCAGAGCTTCTGGTCGAGCGTGTGGAGGTTCTCGAGATCGGCGGCGGTGGTGAGGGCGACTTGGTCGAAGCCGCCGATGCGATAGAAGTTCCAGGTGTGCATGAGGAGCGTGGAGCAGGGAGCGTGGAGCGGAGGGCCGAAAAATTGGAGGGCCGGCGGACGGAGGGCCGGAAGACGGAAGACGGAAGACGGAAGACGGAAGACGGAGGGACGGGACGCGGTGGCGCCGCCAGACTGGGGGCGGGTCGGGCGCGGAGGCAACCGTGCGCGAGGCTTTTACGAATTCGGAGCGGCGGGCGCGGCGGCCACGGCCGGGGCCTCGGCGGCGGAATCGACGCGGAGGGCGCGTTCGAGCAGGGCGCGCGCGCCGGGGGCGAGGTCGCCGGTGCGGAGGGTTTGCTCAAGGTAGCCGCGCACGAGGGGGTGTTGGCGGGCGTTGGCGCGGAGGGACCAGAGGGCGGTGCGGAGGAGGACCTCGCGGCGGATTTCCACGGGCGTGTCGGGGTCCTCGAGATCGGGCGAAAGGTAGGCGTCGTCGCCGCCCGCGGCGGGGAAGGTCTTGCGCCAGCGCTCGGCCGCGCCGAGGTCGGCGGTGTTGGCCAAGGGCTCGAGAAGGCGTTGGACGGGCGCGTAGAGCGCGCTGGCGAAGAAGCGGCCCCAGAGGGCGTCGAGTTGCGAGGCCAGCAAAAGCGGAGCGTCGGGATCGGCGGGCCAAGCGTGGACGCGGAAGTCGGCGAGGCGATCCCAAAGCGCGGGGGACAGGCCTTCGGGCGGGGCGGATTCGGCGCGCAGGTGGAAGCCGAGGACGAGCGAGAGCGCGAAGGCCTCGTCGGGGTCGGCGGCTTCGAGGCGGGCGCCGAAGGCGGGAAGCAGCCAAGGGTTGTCGCGCAGGATCTGGTCGTAGAATCCGAGAAGGGGCGGGATGGCGCCGGCGCGTTTGTCGGCGGGCAGCTTTTTGAAAAAGAGCGGCAGGGCGGGCAGGGCGAACTCGGGGGTGGGCGCGAGGTAGTAGCCTTGGAACCAGCGTTCGGAATCGAAATCCGGAGGCAGGGGCGGGGGCGCGTAATCCTCCAAGACGAGCGTTTGGGAGAGCTCCTGGACCTGGTCGGCGAGGTGGTCGTGCACGCGCACGACGAGTTGATACTCGCCGACGGGATCTTCGGGCGCGGCGTGGAAGCTGACCGTCGTGGACGGGTAGAGCAGGAGGTCGGGCGCGGAGACGTTGCCCTGCCAGAGCGAGGCGGAGAGCGGCGCGCCGTCCAGGCTGCCGTCGGGTTTGCGCACGAGGAGCTCGAAGGTGAGGTCCGCGGTCTCGAGCGCGTCGAAGGCGTAGTTGCGCGCGATCGGCAAGATAAAGACGCGCTGCCCGTGGTAGAGGCGGCGGACGGGCTGGTAGCCGGGCCCGGAGCCGGAAAGGACGTGGAGGAAAATGTCGTCGTGCGCGACCTGGGTGGTGACGACGAGCAGCGGGGAAAACGGTTGCGCAGGCTGGGCGCGGGTGAAGGGCGTGCCCGGCCGGCTGCGACGCGCGACGGGGGGCGGCTCCGAATCGTGAGGCGCCGCGGACTGCGGGCCGGCGGGGATGGCCGGCGCCGCCTTGGCGGATTCGCGCGGCATCGGGCGGTGGGCGCAGCCGGCGAGGAACCCGAGAAGGGCGGCGGAGGCGAGGAGGCGGCGGACGCGCGGCGACATTGGAGGGAGGACGGGCGCAGCAGAGCCTGCGGCGGGCGCCGGGGCAAGGATGGGCGGGCCCGGCGTTCACAAACGGGAAGGCGCCGGAGGGGTTTTTGCGGGCCCGGCGGTTTGCCTTGGCGAGGCGGTCGATATTCTTTGCCCGATGATCACAAGCACGATGCGGAAATGCGGTCGGATGTCGGTGGCGTTGATTTTGGCCGGTCCGCCCGCGTTTGTATCCGCCCGCGCCGAGACCGCCGGGGGCGCGCCTTCGTCGGAAAAATCATCGGGCGGCTGGCTGAAAGGCGCGGCGGAGGCTTTGCGACGCGAAAGCACCGGCGCCGGCGAGGGGGCGTCGAAGGCGGACGCGACGGCTGGTCTTTCGGTCGAGACCATCGTGGCGGGCTTGAAGACCGGGTTGAACACGGGCGTGGACCGGGCGCTGGCGGAACTCGGCAAGCCGGACGGCTTTTTCGCGAACGCGGCGTTCAAGATCCCGGTGCCGCCGGAGCTGGCGAAGGGCGAGCAACTGTTGCGCAAGGCGAAGCAGGACAAACTGGCCGACGACCTCGTGCTGGCATTGAACCGCGCGGCGGAGAAGTCGGTCGCGGAGACGGCGCCGATCTTCAAGGAGGCGATCACCGGCATGACGCTCGCGGACGCGCGCGCGATCCTCGACGGACCGGCGGACGCGGCGACGAAGTATTTTCGGACCAGGACGGAGGAGGCGCTGCGCGCGAAGATGCTGCCGATCGTGAAGGCGGCGACGGACGCGAACGGCGTGGGCGCGGCCTACAAGCAGTTCGCGGGGAAGGCGGCGCCGGTCACGTCCTTGTTCGGTTCGAAGGCGGCGGTGGATCTCGACGGCTACGTGTGTGATCGCGCGCTGGACGGCTTGTTCAAGGTGATCGCGACGCAGGAAGCGCAGCTGCGCGCCAACCCGGGCGCGGCGGCGGACAAGCTGCTGCGGACGGTGTTCGGCGCGGCGAAGAAGGGGTAGCGTTGGCATCGTTGAAGGCGTCGGGCGCCCTGCCATTTCGTTTTTTGACGGACGATTTGGACGCGGACGCTCTTCCCGCGTATGTGAAGGCCTCGGCGGCGACCACGGACGGGCTCTGCTCTCGCTGGCGACGCGTCACGGAGCGGTGTTGGCCACGTTCGACGCCGGCATTCCGGAGGCGCTTTTGATTTCCTAAGCGAAAGCGCCTCGACTCCTTCAGCTCGGTTCGAGGCGGACATGGCGGTGGTGGCGGTTGTCGGTGCGGCGGGTCGGCTGCGTCTTTAGGCACGACTGTCCGTTTGCTGATGCATCTGGCGGCTTGTCACCGTGCCCGGCCTGCGCACCCGTTGCTGTATGGCAACCGGGACCAAGCTTAGCCGGAAGACGCCCGCTCGTAAGGTGGCGGGAGCGAAGAAGAAACTTCCGGCCCACGGTATCAAAGCCGCGCCGGGGAACCCTTTTGCCGGGTTGGAGCACGTTTTTGGATCGGTTGCCTTGCCCCCCGACCCTCGTCCTGCGCGTGAAATCATCCGTGCCCGCATCCTCGCCGATCATAATACTTGATGCGGGGCCGCTCAAAGCCGCCGTGGATCGCTTGGACGCCCATAATCTCTGGGCGACGGCGGAGATGTTACGGCGCGCAGGGCCGTTTATCGTCACCAGCGCGGCCGTGGCGGAGGCCACGCACCTGTTGAGAAATCAAGGTCCCGCACTCGACCGCCTTCGAGAATTGGTGGAGCGCATGCAGGCCGAGGATCCGGCACCGACGGAGGTTTTGTCGCTCATGAAGCGTTACGCGCCCGAGATGGATTACGCCGACGCTTGAGCGGTGCTTCTTGCCCGCCGCCACAAGGGCGCGGTGGTGCTCACGACCGACCATCGCGATTTTTCGACCTACCGCGTGCCCTTCGTGTCGCCGAAGGGCGAGTTTCTCGGGTGAGAAATGAGAGTCCGTCCCCGTGCGCGGCGGGTTTAACAAATAACGCCTCGACCCGGTGAGGCTCGAGCTTTGCCTTGATTCCAAAACCGCGGGGCAGGCCGTTACATGACCGTGCCCCTGTTTGGCCCCTTATCGTTTACGCAGCATCCAGCTTCCGCAGCTCGCTGTCCATCGAGCCGTGTCCCAAGGGAAGTAGCTCGTCCATGATGTCGAGGCATCGCGTTTGAAACGCCTCTGCCGCAGGCCCACGGTCATGTCCGCGCGACTGCTGATAAACGGTCAAGACCAGCTTGGCCGCGTCATAGAATGCCGAGTCGATCCGTCCGCGCGTGTCTTCGGGCGCGCGTCGCTGCTCTTCGATGAGGCGCTCCGGAATCCTCAGAACCACTTCCGGCAGACGTGCGGGGCAGTCTTCCAGCTTGTGCAGCAGTGCCTCCGCTCCGATGGAGAAACCGGGGCTCATGAGGAAAGAGTTCATTAGGCTCTGCTCATACGCCAACTGCTCTGGCGGCAGATGCCGCCAGCACTCTCCTGCCTGTTGCCGAACCTTCGGAGACGAATCACCGAAGAACCGCCCAAGAAATTCGCGACAGCGTGAGGCGCATTCGGGCTCCTTGAGGTTGTGCGCGAAGATATTCGCCGCCGCTGCGCGGGCCACTTCGTCGGATGGGAGCACCGACATATCCAGGTCGGAATCGGCTTGCGGATCCTTGAATGCGGCGAGCGTGATTTGCCGAGCCGCAATCGAACGCGTTTTTTCTTTGGGAAGTCTCAGCATGCGCAGCAGCAACGGCCTCAACGCTTCGTAGTGCGTGAAGCGCGCATAGTGGATGAAGCGCTCCACATGATGGGTATCGAGAATGTCGTCCCCATCGACGATCGCTTCCAAGAACCACCTCACCGCTTGGTCACGGTGGTCGCGGAGAACGAACACCAAGCAGCCTATGGCACAGGAACGAACGGCCAGCGACTTGTCCCTGACGAGGGCGGCAACGGTTGATTCCAATCGGCACCAACGTGCAGGCTTGGCGAAGAGAAGTTGCGTGATCGTTTCAGCCGCGGCCCCCCGGGTGGAGTTAATTCCGTGAGAATGAGGACTGCCGCCATACATCGGGGCCTTTCTTTCGGGGGACTGCATCCAGATCTCCTTCTCCGGGTCCGGATCGTTCTCGGCGTAATGCGCGAGCACGTCCCACAGGGACTCGGGAACCGGACTTTCCGCGACCGCTTTCAAACTCCAGCAGATCTGCTTCCCGGCAGGTCGGCCGGGAAGCGCATGGACGCGCTCAAAACATGGCACGAGCAGGCGCGGGAGGAGTGAAGCGAATGCCGACGTCGGCATTTGTTTTCGCTCTTCGTCATTTTCGGCACCGGTTTGGCAAAGTCCGGCCAGCAGATGTTCAAAGTAGGTGGAGCTTATGTCATCCGGAAGGCGGGAAAGTAGCTTGGCGAAACGCGGCTTGTCGGTTCGCGCCACTTTCTCGAGCACACGGCCCAACTGGACCGAACCGCCGATCAGCCTCCCGTTGGCCCCGCGATGAGAGCCCCATTTTTCCGAGTATTTCCGCATCGCCCTAAGCCAATGGCGATCCCCCATCTTTATCGCGCGCTCGAAGGTGATGGGGGAAGGCACAAAACCGGCGCTGAATGAGCTTCCCTCGCTCAAGCAGACCGGCCCGAACTTTCGTCGTAGCTCGTCCAGCCGATGCCATGCCGTCGCTCTCAACCGTGTCTGGGGGAATGCGAGAAGAAGCTGATACTGCGTCTGCCCGTTGTAGTTTAGATTCCGAAGCTCCCATTTATCCGTGAAGCTCAAGACGCACGATTCGAGCGCATGAAAATCGTGCGCAGGCAGGTGATCGGCAATCGCTTGAATGAGGGGAGCGGCCAGTTGCGTTGGCGAGCCGAAGCCATAATACACTTCGAGGCCCAGCCGAGAAGGCGTCGCATAAAGAAATTTGGCCGCCTCGATGGCAAAAAAAGCGCCATTTGAAGGCCAAGTCGCCAGCAGCAAGATCGCCGCTGTTTCGGTCCGTAACGTGGCCAGTTCATTTGCGAGGGGGGCAAGTTCGGCAGGCTTGTCCTTCGCGCACTGGCGCATCGCATCGATGAGGTATCGGATCAGCACGTCTCCAAAGCGGTATCCGTCGTCTGAAATGTGATGTGGGCGAAGCGGGTCGGTCACGCGGCCGTCTTCTTCGGTGCTCTCATTTTCCTGAAGCACGCTCACCAGCACGGGAAGCACCTGACGCAACACCGGTAGCGGATCCACCTTCTTGAGCTCTTGGAAAAAATGGGAGTCCAGATGCAGCGCACCGGATGGCGCGTTCGGGTTGTCGTCGGCTTCATCTACACATGCCGGGAAACGGCGCCGCAAAAACGCGGCGATCAACTCGCCGGAATAGGCGGGATTCGTTTCCGCGATTTTGGTGAGACCCCAATGCCGGCCGGACTTTTCGTCGAACCATCCCTGCCTAAGCTTCTCCAAAAACAGTTCGAAAAATTCCCGGCTGTGGTGGATCTCGCCAAAATCGCACAGGTTCGCCAGCCGTGTCCGCCAAGCGGGTGTGTCGCGGAGATATCGGCGCATCAACTTGGCAATCGTTGCCGAGTGGACCTTCATTGTTTCCGGTAGAGCGAGTAGGCGGATGGCGAAATCGATGTCGCTTTCATCGCCGCTGCTCAGCCAGCGGTCCCACGTTCCGGACTGCTCGATCACGGAAAACCAAGCCGGATTATTCCAAGCCACGGTGCGCGCAAACCAGTCGAGCTTCGGGTCACCGAAAAGGTTCAGGATGAGGTTCCATTCTTCAACGCAGGGGTCCGACAAGTCTCTGAGCCAGTCGATTACCGCTTTCTTGATGTGTGTGCGAACCGTCGGCGTGGAGAGCAGTTCACGCAGGTTGTCCATGTAGGCCGTAAAGCTGCCATCCCGGCGACGCTGATACGCCAGCACCTGCCTGACCTGTCCGCGGCGAAACAAATGCTGTTCCGATGGGCTCAGCAGGTCGGGCACAAGCCGGTGACCGTTTGCCACAAACTGACGCGCGAAGACGTAGTCGAAGAAGGTCTCGTGAAAGAACCGATAGCGTCCCGAATCGAGAACCAGCACATGATCGGAGGCCAAAGCGAATGCGTCCGCCGATAATCCTCCTGCGTCGAAAATGTCTTTTGGGGCTGTGAGCGTCTGGCGCTCGCTCATTGCCTGCGCGAGCCGGTTTACGGCATCCTCGAAATTCACGCGCGGTGTGGCGCCACGCGCGCGCTGCACCTTCTTCTCCCAGTAACGATCATACAGCATCGTCAGATCATTTGCCGGGGAAGCCGCCTTGGGATCTCCCCGCAAAAATATGTTTAGATGCAGCGGCGTGCGCAGAAACTCGATGTGGCGGGGGAAAAATTTTTCCAAGGGCGCACCGACATTAGCTAGTGTTAAGCGAACAAACTCAGCGTCGAGTGGCTCGAGCTGGATCGGTGGATTAGCCGCTTTCTTGCCGATCACACTGCGCAAGCGATCATCCGTCTCCAAGTCGTAGCTTCGGCATGCGAGGATAACCTGGATGGTTCGCAGATGCTCGACCTCGAACAGCAGATCTTGAAATGCTTCCCACAGGCGCGGGTTGCGACCGGACGCGGTGCTAAGCGCGTCGAGCTGATCGATGATCAGAACCGAAGGGCGGCCGCGGGCCACGCCCGAGAGAACGAGCGCAGGCGATAGCGTCAGTCCTAGGTCCTGCCCAAGTGCGCCGGCCGTGCAGGCGCTGATCTGCGCATCAAGCCGAAGCACCAAACACGGAATGTCCTTTTGTTCCAAGACGCGAAGACATTGGGCCAAGACACAGCTTTTGCCCATCCCTGCGCTACCGGTGAGCACCACCACCTTGGTCCCCTCCTGGATCGTGAGGATTAGCTTTTGCGTCTCCTTTCGGTCGACTGACAAATCCTGGATAAGATCCGTTTCGACACCTGCGGTGTAGAGACGGTTTTTCCGCTCAACTTCGTCGTGATCGGCGCCAGGCTGGCGCCAATCACGCGGGGCAAAATGGTGCTTGGCCAGATGCGCCACGAGCATGTCGCGCCGAATCGGCTTCCCGAACGACTCATATACCAACTCGTAAATAGCCTGCCTTGCCGCGGTGGGTGAAAACTTCGCGCCGCTGTGCTCGAGGAGATCGCGTTCAACAACACGCTCTAAAAAGCGTCGTAGCGTTCCTTCATCGCAGCCATCCACGCGGAGCCGGCGAAGGCGCTCCCATGCGGTGCCCCAGTCGAGTCCCAGTTTTTTGAAAAGATGCGACTCGATTTCGTCGGTCAGATCCGCGTTGCCTCGAATCTGTTTTTCGAAGGCTTTGGCGTCATCCGCGCTTTTCGCCTCTTCGCACAGCCGAGCGAGTTTGTTGGCGCCGGTTCCTGAAGCGAAAACTGCGCGACTCGGAACCGTGCCAGACGAAACGCGGGCGAAAAGATCCCCCAAGATGCTCCTCTTGGTCTCATTGGGGCGCGTGAGATCGGCCACCGTCCACGCATTGCTCGTTGTCTGGCGTTTGGCAGAGAAATACTCCCGGCTCCCGTCAGGATCGGTGGTGTAAAATTCAACGCCCTCGCCATCGGTTCCGTGGGGTTCGACCACCAACTCGATCACATCGCCGCGCAGCAGACGCATCAGTGCTTCCACCGTCCAGAGGGACTCGTAGCGGTTTCCGAGTTTGTCCCAGATGCCACCGGCCGTTCGGCTGTTAACGTGAGTCATCAATGCCGCTGGTATCAAGCGGGCCGAAGAGGCGGAGACAAGCTGAGGGAGTGAGTTAGCTATCGGAATCGCGACCATTGATCCCGATGCCGTTTCAGGTGCTTCACCATCGGGTGGAGTTTCGCCTGCGGGGCAAATTGCAGTGGCGGCCGGCGGCGGCGCGGAGTTGCAATGCCTCGGGGCCGGTCTCTGTGAAACGCACGGCGTTCTCCTCCACGCGCAGGTCGTCGGAGGCCACGGGCGCCCGTCGGCTCCGCAGCCATTTGCCCGGCTTGGCGGGGCAGGGGTGTCGGGGGCGGCGCGTTTGGTGGCCTCCACCGGTAGCGGTGCCGCCGGACGCGGGACGGAAAGCTCAAGGCGCGCCCAGCGTAAGACGCCGAGCGGGGCGGCGTCAGTTCGAGTTCTGGACTTGGATGCGGAAGAAGGCGCGGGCTTCGCCGTTGTTGAAGAGGGCGGGATAGGGGAGGCTCACGACTTCCAGGAGGCCGTCGGCGGCGAGGACGGTCGGGGTGTCGGCGACGGGCGTCCAGGTGACGAGGTCGCTGCTGAAGAGAACCGTGTAGGTCAGGCCAGCGGTGTAGGCGGAGGCGCGGCGGATGAAAACGGCTCGGAAATCGAGGCC